>JBKJQK010000461.1:0-17405 GCA_046594095.1 Anaerolineae bacterium
GACTATGCCTTCTTCCAGCAGCTCACAGCCCGCATCGACGCTGCCGCGGATCCCGCGGAAAAGCAGAAGCTGATTGACCTGCGCGAAGGTCCTGAACTTCTTTGCGCAGGTCAATCAGTTTCTGCTTTTCCGCGGGATCCGCGCCAGCGTCGATGCGGGCTGTGAGCTGCTGGAAGAAGGCATAGTCCATGAGCTGGCGGCCCACCGCAATGAGCGTTTCCTTTGTCTCCGGATCCTCGGCGCCGGCGAGCTGGGCGACCAGGGTCTCGCGGGTGGGAGTCTGTTGAAAGGTCTGCAACGCGGCGATGCGCACGCCAACGCGCTTGCCGTAGGTGGTTTCTTCGATTCCCAGCTTCTGGAGATCGGAGAGCTGCTGTGCGGCAGCCTCGCGGCCACTGTCGAGATTGGCTTCGATGCTCGCCCCGAGCAACTCGAAGAAAGCGGCGTCGGCGACGGCATCGTTGTCGCGCAGCATTCTGCGGCGCGCTTCAACGTCGGTGATTCGCATGACATCGCGGATCAGATCGGCCTTGGCCTGTTGGGCCCGCAGCATCTCGGGGGTGATGCCGTCCTTCTCCAGAATCGCCTCGATCAGCGACTGGAAGGTAAAGAACATCCTGGGCTGCAACAGGTAGGCGCGGGGCGTGTTTTCGGGCAGGTCGCGCATCACGCTCTGGGTCATCTGTCCGATGACGCGCTGCTGGTCGTTGTCTCGCAGGTTCAGTTCCATCGGCATCAGGATGTAGGCAATCTCCTTCGACGGATCGTGATACATGAATGGCGCGGTGAGATCCCGCATCCGGCCTGAGAGAAGGGCAGATTTGACTTCGGGGCGCTTGCCCACGTCGAGGACCTGAGCGGACAGAGGCTGCGGACGTCCGCCGCCGGACATGCTGCCGCGCGAGTTGGGGGTGATCAATTGAGGCATGCTAAGCGTGTTTCCTTGTGCCGCGACATCAAGCCTTCCCAGTGGGTGGCAATCGCGGATAAGGATTATATGCCCCGGCCCCGTATAATCACAACGTGATTTCCAGCAAGGTTCGCCGCGCCCTGACCGCCATTGCGCTTGGGGTTGCCATGACCGCGTGCGGGCAGGCCGTCGACCAGACGGCGACCCCACCTCCGACCGTCTCGTTGCCCACGCCCAGGCCCACTTTGACCCCGCGCCCGACGCCGACCAACGCGCCGCCCACGGTGATTGCGCCGCGCGAGGCGCGGGCCACGCCGACCCCGGTCATCTACAAGGTTCAGGAGGGCGACACGCTGATTCCGATCGCCAACAAGTTCGGGATCAGCGTTCAGGACTTGATCGCCGCAAACAACAATCTCGACGCAACCCGTCTTCAAATTGGGCAAACACTGATCATCCCAAGCGGGCCGCGGCCGGCCGCCCCGCCTGGGCAGCTTTTGCCCTCGCCGACACCGGCCCCGTACCAGATTCGCGGACTGAACGTGTATCGAACCGCGGCCGGAAGCCTCGAGTGTCTGGGCGAGGTGTTCAATCCCGGCCCGAATGCGCTGACCAGCGTCCAACTCCAGATCACACTGCTGGACAAGTCAAATCAGGCCCTGCTCCAGTCGGCCTTTTACGTTGCGCTTGAAGTGGTTCAACCGGGGCTGGCCTCGCCGTTTCGGGTCTTGTTTACGGATCCGCCGCCCGCCTTTGAAAAGTTCGAGGTCAAGGCGCTCCGGGGCGAACTGGTGGATCCGAAGCTGCGGTTCACCCAGATGCGGGTAACCAAGAAGGACGGCAAACAGGATGGGGCCGTGTTCAAGGTAACCGGCGAAGTGCAAAACACAGACACGGTCGCGGCCACCCGGGCCCGGGTGATCGTCACGACCTACGACACGAACCGGCAGGTGATTGGCTACCGCTTCCTGCCCCTCACAGATGCCTCGATCGCGCCAAAGGCCGTCGTGCCGTTTGAGTTGTCCCTGCTTTCAGCCTCGCCCAACGTCGCCGACTACGCGGTTTCGGTTGAAGCACTGAGGCCCTGAGCGCCCGGCGTCCCGTTACAACACGCTGATCGGGTCTACATCGACAATGGCGCCGGTGGGCAGATCAAGACCGGCCAGCACGTCGCGCGGACTGTGCGCTCGGGCGATCACTTGCCAGCGGAATTGGCGATTGCGCCGGCCGAAGTAGGCCGGCGCCGGTCCGATCACGTCCTCGGGCGCCGCGCAGGCGCGCCGCAACTGGCGCGCAATCAGCTCGGCCTGAAGGCGCGCTTTGGCGTCGTCCATGTTATTGACCTCGACCCGGATCAGGCGGGTGAACGGCGGGAGCCGCGCGGTTCGCCGCTCGGCCAGCTCATGACGGGTGAATCCGTCCACGTCGTGGGCGGCCGCAAAGCTCACCGCCGGATGTTCCGGGTTATAGGTCTGAACGACGACGCGACCCGGAAGCAATCCGCGCCCGGCCCGGCCGGCGACTTGCTCAATCTGGCCAAACACCCGCTCGGCGGCCCTGAAATCGGGCAGAAACAGCCCGACGTCGGCGAGCACAACGCCGACCAGGGTCACCATGGGGAGATCCAGGCCCTTGGCAATCATCTGGGTGCCTACGAGCACGTCGGCCTGCTGTTTTACAAAGCGCTGAAGGAGATTGTCGGACGCGCCGCGCTGGGCGGACGCGTCGCGGTCCCAGCGCACAACGCGGGAAGTTACGAACTCGGCGCGGAGCGCTTCCTCGACCCGCTGGGTGCCAATGCCGATGTAGCGTACCCGCGCGCTCGCGCAGGCCGGACAGCGCGCCGGAGGCGACTCGGTTCGGTCGCAGACGTGGCACTTGAGCCGGGACGCGGGGCCCGCAGTGTGAAGGGTGAGGGGCGTGTCATCGTTCGGGCAGCGGACCACGTGGCCGCAGTCGCGACACAAAACACAGGAGGCGGCGCCACGCCGGTTGAGAAACAGGATTGCCTGCTCGCCCCGGCGCAAGGTCTCGGCCAGCGCCATCCGGAGCGAGCCGCTGAACATGCTGGTGTTGCCGCCCCGCAACTCGGCCCGCATATCGATCAGTTCGACGTCGGGCAGCGGCTGGTAGGCGACGGCTTCCGTTTCGGGCAGGGCGGTCGATTGAATCCCAAGGCGGGCCTGCTGGTCGGCGATGCGATTGATGTGACCGCGCACCCGGTTGGGGAGCTCGAGCAAGGTTAGGCGCGGGCGTTCGAGGCCAATGGGTTTGGCGAGCTGCCACGATTCGAGCGAGGGTGTTGCGCTGCCCAAAATCAGGGTGGCGCCGGTTGCTTCAGCGTAGCGCATGGCCACCCGGCGGGTGTCGTAATACGGTGTGGCGGTCTGTTTGTAGGAGGCGTCGTGCTCTTCGTCGAGGACGATCAATCCAACCCGGGGCACGGGCGAGAACAGGGCTGAGCGCGCGCCGACCACCACTGGAAGCTCACCCGAGCGGATTCGGCGCCACGTATCGAGCCGCTCGCCGGGGCGGAGCCGGCTATGGATGAGGGCAACTTTCCCGGGAAAGCGTTCGAGAAAGCGGCGGGCGGTCTGCGGGGTGAGCGAGATCTCGGGGACGAGGACGAGCGCGCCGAGGCCGCGGGCGAGGGCGTGCTCGACCGCCCGCATATAGATTTCGGTCTTGCCACTCCCGGTGACGCCCCGAATCAGGAATTGAGAGGGCACACGGCCTTCCGCGTCCATGGCGGCCCGGACCGCCTCCCAGGCGCGGGCCTGATCGGTAGTGAGGACAGGGGCCGTCTTGACGATGTAGTCGACGTCGGCGAGCGGATCTCGCCAGCGCTCAGCGTCGCCGAGGAGGACATAGCTCTGCTCGGCGAGCCAGGCCAGATCAGATCGGGTGGCGCCGGTCTCGGCCATCATCCAATCGGCCCAGGCGATCCCGTTCCGTCCGCTGATGTAGCGCAGGGCTGCCGCGCGCCGGGCGGCGGCAGCCTGTTTCTGTTTGGGGACCCCGGCCAGCGACGCGAGCACAACTTCGAAGGTGGCCGGGGTAAGGATGAGCTGGGCGAGTGTGATCCGGCTGGGAGCGACTTTCGGCGGCTCAAGCGTACTGGCCCGGGTCACGATCCCTGACTCGACGAGGCGCTTGAGGGCGGGCCGCCAGCCGCGTTGGCCGGCAAGTATTCCGCCCAGGCGCAGTTCGGTCAGCGTCCCGCGCCGGGCGAGCGCGGCCAGGATCAGGGCCGCCAGCGGCTCGGCTGTCTTGGGCGGGGTTGGGCTGGCCAGGGCGTAGACGTAGGCGCTCTTTGGGGTAAACCCAGGCGGAACCATGAGCGCGCAACAGCGCCCGAGCGAAGCGGCATACTCTGCCGAAATCCATCTGGCGAGCGACAGCTGGGCCGGAAAGAGGGCGGGCGACTCGTCAAGCAGGCTCTTGATCGGCTTGAGCTTCAAGCCTGGCTCGGGGTCCGTCAGGCCGACGACGATGCCTGATGTCCAACGATCATGGAGCTGCACCACGACGATCGAGCCCGCGGCAATCGCCCCCTGCAGATCGGGCGGGATGCGGTACGTCAGTGGATGGCCGATGGCGCGGGAGAGCAGGGCGACCTCGGCGGCCCCAGGATGGGCGGACATTGCGCGTATCGTAGCGCGTATTCCGCAATGCGCGCGTGGTCAGCACCCGCCGGCGATTCTCTCCTGGTCCGACCTTTGGATTGGCTTGTCGCCAAATCAGGCCGCTGGCGCAATTCCAGAACTGTCCTAAAATCGGCCGTGTTGCAAGGGGCCGCTGTCCGCGCGGGCAAGCTGATCTTGCCCGGCGTGCCAAAGGGGGTTCGTCAGTGCCATATGTTTTACGGGACGCTCAGGGAGTCGAGTTTCCGATATCGTCGATCGTCCGGATCGGACGGGATGCCGCGAACCAGATCGTCCTTAACGATCCATTGGTCTCGCGACATCATTTGACGGTGTGGTTTGAGGGTGGCGCGCTCAATGTGCGGGACGATGGGAGCGCGAACGGAACATCCGTCAACAGCGCGCGGACTCAGTCGGCCACGCTCCGGCCAAATGACCAGATACTGATCGGCAGCACGCTGCTGGTGGTCGCCTACCACCCCGATCCGACGGCGCCCAACGATGGATCGCCAGGCGTGACGATGATCCAGCCAGGCGGGCCGGCGCCAGTGGGCTATCTACCGCAACAGGCGCTTCCGCCTCCGGTGAATGCGCCACCGCCGCCGACCCCTGCTCCTCAAGCCTATCCACCTCCACAGGCCTATCCGCCGCCCCAAGCCTACCCACCTCCTCAGGCCTATCCCGCTCAGCAAGGCTACCCGCCGCAACTACAGCAAAACTATCTAGCTGCGGCCCAAACCGGGCGAATGCCGGTCGCCCAGCCATACCCTCAGCCGCCTCAGCCCGGATACGGCCCGCCCGCGCAAGGCAATTCGCCGGCCCAACCGCCGCCCGCGAAGGGCCGCGCGGGCTGCGGGCGACTATTTGTGTTGGGTTGCCTTTTGCCGTTGTTCGCGTGTCTTTTGCTGTCGGGCGGCGGGTTTCTTGCCTTCCGAGCCGGCTTAATCACGCCCAACATGGTATTGAGCCTTGTCGGTCTTGGTCCGGCGAGTTTTGAGATCAACAACTTGCGGGACGAAACCATCACGGTCTCCTTCACCCAGCTCGACCCGGCCAAGGATTCGTCGCCGAATCGGTCTTCGGTGACGCTGAAGGCGTTTGACGTGCTCAGTCTCCAAATTGCGACCGCGGGCCGGTATCGAGTCGACTTCACCCCCTCGGCGGGCGGCGCAAGCCTGGGTACCTGCACGATGTCGATCAAGGGCAGCGCCAGGTATCAGTTTGTCGCGCTGCCCGCTCGCATCCTCATCAATACGCCCGACAGTCCTCCTTCCAGGGGTTCGGACTTAACGGTGTCGACATCAAGCCTCTGCCGCTAATTTGGACGTCATCAACATTGAGGTGAGAAGATGAAGGGCAAGTTATTCGTGCTCGCGGCCGTGATTGGATTGATGCTGACCGCGTGCGGTCCTGGCATTACGGTTTCAAACACGACTCGCATTCCGGTTCGCGTCGTCGTGGTCAAGAAAGGCGGCAGCGATGTTCTGTCCCCTTCGCCCGGGGAGAGCTCGTTTACCGAGGCGGAAGAAGGCGTATACCGGGTGACCGCCGTTCCCGACGCTGAGTGGATCGCGTACGCCAGGGCGACCCGTCAGTTTCTAAATGATCAGCTTGGAAACTCCGATAATCTGAGCGGCCCTCAACTTCTCGAAGTCATCCGGCGCCTGAAGGAAGTGGCCAGCCGTATGCAGGAATACGATAGGGCCGGGAACGCCAACGCTGGGTGCTTTGGGTATGTGAGCGAGGCGCAAAATGGCGCAGCGACAGTTGCGCTCGGGGCAAATGGCGCGTTGGTCGTGACGTGCAAATAGCGCGCCGGCCATCGAAATGGGTTAACGGCCTATACTGAAATGGGGCGAACCTCTGCAGTGCGGTGTGATGCCATCGCAGCGCCAGTCGCCTTTTTACAGAGAGGCGCATCGATTGAGAAAGACGTCGAAGCTGTCGTTACGACTTCCCCCTCCGGCGGCCTCGCGATAAACTTCGCGCGGTGACCGCCACCGATGCCCGCGAGCGCATGCCATAATTGGCTTGTTTCGCGCAGCTTGGCGCGCCAATCCGGCGGGTCCGCTATTGCGCCATCATCGCGCCCTCCGCGATTGTGGCGTCGAAGGAGTATCCATGCAACCTTATGTTGGCCATCTCGAGAAAATCACCGTCAAGAACGATGACTTTCGGCATGTGTTGTTCACCGGTGAGCATCTGCAGTTGGTGCTGATGTCGCTCAAACCTGGCGAGGACATCGGCAACGAGACGCATGCCGCCGTTGATCAGTTCTTCCGGATCGAAGAGGGCGAGGCCCGCTTCGTCTTCAACGAGACGGAGAATCACCTCGTCGCCGACGGCGACGCCGTGGTTGTGCCGGCCGGCACGAGCCACAACGTCATCAATGCCTCTGCGACCCGGCCGCTCAAGCTTTACACGATCTACACGCCGCCCAATCATCCAGACGGGACGATTCAGAAGACGAAGGCGGAGGCGCTGACTGCGGAGCGCGACTGACACCTAACTGGGGACCGCTGGTGGCAGGCGACGGTCTGCCGTCCGGGGTCGACTGGAATCTGTCGGCGTGAACATCGTTTACGTCGGCTATCTCTCCGCCAACTACTACGCTATCGGTGGCCGTTGGCAGTGCTTGTTGATTGATGTCGACGGCATTGGGGCCATGGCGATCTGACCGGCGCGCAATGGGCGACGGATGATGCCGGCGAAACCGTGTCCAAGAGCTGGCGTACGTTACTGGGCCTGAGTGTCCGGCGGGTATTCCCAGGCCATGGTCCGGAGCGATCCATCGAAACGATGATGGCCGGCGGCGGATTCCAAACCGATTGAGCTCCGGTCATTGATAATCACCCCATGGAACGAATGCTCGCCGACGCATCGGCATTTATCTCGCGCGGGTTCACGGTCGCGCTTTTTGGCACACCTGTCACAATCCGGGTCATCTACGTTTTGTTTATGGGTCTGCTGGCCATTTCGGTTCGGCCGTTTCTGCCGCTCGCCGTCGAGTGGCTGCTCGTCGCGACACTCTGTATCGTCGTCCATGAATTCGGCCACGTGCTTGTGGCCCGGCGTTATGGATACCGCTCGAGGATTGAATTGGCGGGCCTGGGGGGAATGGCGATTCGGGAAGGCGGCGGGTACACGACCTGGCGCGAAAGCCTTCTGATCAGCCTGGCCGGCCCCGGGCTCGGGTTCGTCCTGGGCGCGATCGCCTGGCTGGCGATTTTGGTTTTAGCGCCGCTCCCGTCGCCGTTGGCCATCGTCGTTGGCGACATCCTCGGGCTGTCCGTTGCGTGGAGTCTTTTCAGCCTGCTCCCGATCCTCCCGCTCGATGGCGGCCAGGCGCTTCAAGGGCTGCTCTCCGGGGTGGGGGTCGCCGCGCCCGGCCGGGTGATCCGGATCGTGTCGGTGGTCGCGGCCGTGATCGCTGGCGCGCTGGCCATTCTGGCTGGACAGACCTGGATTGCGCTGCTGCTGGGGCTGCTGGGATACCAGAGCTACGCGGAACTGCGCGGGCTGCCCCCACTCAACTTCTTCGGCCGTTAGAAACGCCGACAGCTCGCGAACGTTTGACGACTGACCGCACGGTCACGCGGCCGGCCGTCTGCCGCGCAGTCACGCCCTCACCTTCCAGCGGGTCAAGGCGGCCGTGACGGCGAGCGCAATCGCGATCGTGATGCCGACGCTGGTCAACCCGGCCGATTCCCACAGTTGGATCGCCACGGGTGAGCCAACCGCCATCCCAATTGAGGCGCCGAAAGACATCAGGGCGAACATCGTCGCCCGCGCCTCCGGGGCCTGTTCGGCGACGACCGGAAAGAGCGCAACGAGCGTAAACTCAAACAGGCCGCTGAGGGCGACCAGCGCGATCAAGCCGAGCGTAAGATTTGTTTGAAGCCCCAGCCAGGCCAGGACGGCTACCGTGGAGAGTGCGAGTCCGATGAGCATTCCACGACGCTTGCCAATTCGATCGATATACAGGCCCGATAGAACGACCCCGGCCGCTTCGGCGATCCCCATCAATGTGGCCACCCCGCCGACCTCAATCGGGCCGAAGCCAAACCGCGAATTCAGCCAGACGCTCCAGGTGGTCAGGAACGAGGAATACCCAAAGAAGAGAAGCATCGTCCCAGCAACCAGCGCAACGACGTTGGGTTGCGTCACCAGGATGCGGATAGGCGTCCGGGGCGTCTCGGTAGTTGGCATGTGACGGTGGTCCGGCAGCAGCCGCGCGAGGACCGGAATGGCAACCAGGCTCAAACCGCACAACGCGATAAACGGCGCGCGCCAATCGAACTCATCGATCAGGATGCCGACCAGGGGCAGCATTGCCAGCCCTGTGACGGAGAACGAGACGTCGACGGCGGCCAGCGAGCGCCCACGCCGCTCAAAGGTGGAAGCGTTGCTGACGAAGGCCTGCTGCGCGGGCATGAAGGCGGATGTCGCCAGGCCGAGCAACACCATGGGCGCCGTCAGCCACGCGCCGGTCAGGGTAAACATCCCCAAGAAGCCGAGCCCGAGTGACGCAAGGCCGAACAACATCACGGCTTTCGGACCAAACCGATCCGCCGCAACCCCAAAGATGGGTCCGGCCACGCCGATCCAGGCCCGGAGCGAGATCAGCCACCCAAAGCCCGCGATGCTGAGCTGTGTCCCGGCCGCGATCTGCGGAAGAAATGGATAGACCATTCGGACAGCGGTGTCCACGACGAGTCTCACCAGAAACAACGGGATCATCAGACTCGCGCTGATGCCAAAGAAGCGTTGCCATTTGCCGAGGGAGGGAATGTTTGGCGTGTCCATGGAATGCAGAAGTCAGAATTCAGAATTCAGAAGTCAGACGTGAGTGTGCGGATCGCCGATTCATGCGAGCCTTCTTCATTCTGCCTTCTGCCTTCTGCCTTCTGCATTCTGAATTCTACGGGGGACGATAATTCAACTTGAGCGACGGACGCCTGGCGTTCGATCGCGTCTTGACGATGACAAGCGCGCATCTTCCTTCGGCCGCTCAACGGAGGGATGAACTCCCGATTCGGCTGGTGTGGCGCGCCTTGAAGGCGGCCGATGCCGCCGCCGTGGAGGCCCTGGCTGAGGCTTGCCATCAGCATGATGGTGGTCTTGGCCCGTTGTTCAGCCGGATCCCGCCGGGAGTGGATCGCGTCGCGCGCGGCGCATTCGCCCCGGACGGCGCCTGTGTCGCCTGGGCGGGCGTAGGCTTGATTCGCGCCAGTCGCGAAGCGCGGGCCGACATCATTGGGCTCACCCATCCGGACTGTCGGCGCAGGGGGCTGGGTCGGCGCCTGCTTCGCTGGAGTCTGGCGCGCGCCGGCCGGATGCTGGCTCAGATTCCCGAAGAGCCGGTCCATATCATCGTGGTCTCTACCGAAGCGCTGACCGACGATGCCGCGTGGCTTTACGCCAAGCATCGGCTCTCGCTCGCGTTCGCCGAAGATGTGCTGAGCCGCGACCTGTCGGTCGGGTTGCCCACCGTTCGGCTCCCTGATACGATCACATTCGAGGACTGGACGCCCGGCAATGCGGAAGCCTTCTTTGACGTGTATGTCCGGTCGTTTCAGGAGAGGCCGGGCTTTCCCAACTGGGGTATCGAGCAGTGGGTTGGTTGGGTGTCGTCCGACGACGCCTTCCGTCCGGCAATGACGTTTCTCGCCATCGAGCACGGTCAGCCGGTCGGATTTATCGTGTGCGCGGCGGATTGGATCACCCAGACTGGGGTCGTCCCCGAAGCCCGCACGCGGGGGATTGCCAGCGCGATGGTGGTGGAGACGCTGAGCCGGTTCAAGCGCGCCAATCGCGCCCGGGTTCTCCTCGATGTCAACGTGAATAATCCGGGCGCCCGCCGGGTGTATGACCACCTTGGCTTTGTCCCGGTCGGGCGGCGCGCGCGCTACGAGCGGAAAGTTGCGGCGCGCCACCATCCCGATGCCCCGGGCCGATGACACGTAAGCGCGGCTCTGGATTCGCGCGGGCTTGTCGCGCCGGCGCTGATTCTGGCGGGGAAACCCGCCCGATTGGTTTTGGCCAAATTGGAATACGATAGGGGTCATGCCGCTCACCTTCGATCTTCCGCTCGAAAAACTCAAGACCTATCCGGGGACCAATCCGCGCCCGGCCGACCACGATGGCTACTGGGAATCCGGCCTGGCCGAAATGCGCGCCGTAAACCCTCGGGTCGAACTTGTCCCGGCCAGGTTTCAAGCGCCTGGAGTTGAGTGCTTCCACATGTATTTCACGGGCGTGGGCGGCGCGCGGGTGCATGCCAAGTTGCTCCGGCCTGCCATCGCGTCGAAACCCGGACCTGCGGTCTTGCAGTTCCACGGTTATCACGGCGATTCGGGCGACTGGTATGGCAAGCTTGGCTACGTTGCGCAGGGTATGACCGTGGCGGCTCTCGATTGCCGGGGGCAGGGAGGTCTTTCGGAAGACAGTGGCGGCCCGCGCGGCATCACGGTCCGGGGCCACATCATCCGCGGCCTGGAAGACGCCTTGAATGGCGCCCCCGAGAAGTTGCTGTTCCGTCAGCTCTATCTCGATACCGCCCAACTCGCCAAGATTGTGATGGAAATGCCCGGCGTCGATCCGACCCGGGTGGGGGCGACCGGGATGAGCCAGGGTGGCGGGCTGACCGTCGCGTGCGTGGGGCTCGAGCCGCGCATTAAATTAGCCGCTCCCATTTTCCCATTTCTCACTGACTACAAGCGGGTGTGGGAGATGGACCAGGCCAAAGACGCCTACGACGAACTCAAGGATTTCTTCCGCCGGCGCGATCCGCTGCACGAAAATGAGAAGGCTGTCTGGGAATCTCTGGGTTACATTGACGTGCAGCATCTTGCGCCGCGGATCAAGTCCGGCGTGATGTGGACAATCAGCCTGATGGATACCGTCTGCCCACCTTCTACCCAGTTTGCCGCCTACAACAAGATCACCTCGCCGAAGCGCATGGTGACGTATCCGGACTTCGGCCACGAGCCAGGCCTGCCTGGGCTGACCGATATCGTTTTCCAGTACATGCTGGGTCTGTAGCGCGCTTGCGGGATGGATACCGAAAACGCCGTCGTCCAAATGTGCGTCGAGGGCTCCCTGGCCGAGTTTGAGGGGCGGATCGATGACGCGCGCGGGCTCTATTTGCGCGCATGGGAGTCGGCGACCGATGACTACGAGGCCTGTGTCGCCGCGCATTACATGGCCCGGCGCCAGGCAAAAATGGAAGATGCGCTACGCTGGAATCTCATCGCGCTCGCCCGGGCTGACGCCACCTCCGACGCGCGCTGCCGCGACTTCTATCCATCCCTGTATCTTAATCTGGGCGAGTCCCACGAACGAATGGGAAACGCCGCTGAGGCGAGCCGCTTCTATGGTCTTGCGGCGCGTCTTGGTTTTGAACACACACTATGAAATCACTTGTCTGGGAAGCCCCAAAATCCATGGCGATCCGCCAGCAACCGATGCCCGAGGCGGCCAGCGACGAGGTCCTCATTCGGGTGAGCTATGCCGGAATCTGCGGTTCCGAGCTCAGCGGCTATCTTGGCCACAGTTCGCTGCGTGTGCCGCCCCTCGTGATGGGCCATGAGTTTTCGGGAACGGTCGCGGAGATCGGCCCCGGAACGCGGGCCAGGTTTCTGGATATGTCCGTTGGGCAATCCGTCACCGTCAATCCGTTGTCTGGCTGCGGCAATTGCGGCTACTGCGCGCGGGGGCTCGACCACTTGTGCCCGAAGCGCAAGCTGCTCGGGGCGCATCTGCCCGGGGCCTATGCCGAGTATGTCGTTGCGCCGGCGAAAAGCGTGCTGGCGCTGCCGGCGTCGATGTCGCTCCGGCTGGGGGCGCTCACCGAACCGGTGGCGGTGGGGGTCAGAATCGGCGAGATGGCGGGCGACGTGGAGGGCGAAGATGCGCTGGTAGTCGGGGCGGGCCCGATCGGCTTACTGGCCCTGCAGGCGCTTTGCCTGCGCGGCGCGAGGCGGGTCTTTATCGCCGATCGGGATTCCCAGCGACTTGCGATGGGTGGCGCGATGGGCGGGATCGCTATTGACGCCCGCGCCCAGGATGCGGCGAAGGTAGTCCGCGAGTCGACGGATGGCCGCGGCGTCGCGGTGGCGGTTGACGCAGTCGGGCTGGCCGTCACCCGCGCCCAATGCGTACAGGCGACCCGTTCGGCCGGTACCGTTGTTTTCTCCGGTCTGCACGAGGAGACAAGCACGGTTCCGGCGGCCGACATCATCCGGCGCGAAATCCTGATTCGTGGGTCGTTCGCCTACTCGCCGGCGAACTTCGCTCGCGCGCTCAGCCTGCTCGCGACCGGCAAGATGCGCCTCGATCCCTGGATCGTGGAGGCGCCGCTCGAAGACGGTGGCGCCTGGTTTGATCGGCTTCTAGACGCGCCGGGCAACGTCGCCAAGGTCCTCCTGATTCCATAAATCCCCTTCCGCCAGATGTTTATTCGCACCGCCGACGCCCACATCTTTGCCACGGCCCATGGCCCTGTCGGCGCGCCTGCCATTATTGGGCTGGGCGGCTGGATTGGCAGCTCGGAGTTGTGGGCCGAGCCCTTCGCCCAGCTCAGCGCGCGCTGGCGCGCAATCGCCTATGACCACCGCGGCTCCGGGGTGACGGTTGCGCCGGTCGCGACGATCACCTACGACCGGATGGTTGAGGACGTCATTCTTGTCATGGACGCATTTGCCGTTGAGCGCGGCGTCCTGGCGGCGGAATCTGCCGGCGCGGCGATTGCGGTGGGCGCTGCTTTGCGTTACCCGGGACGCATCACGGGCCTCGTCCTCGTTGACGGCGCCATTGCGCAGGATTCGCTTGATCCGGCCGATCCGTTTGTGGCCGGACTGCGTGGCGCGTTTCATCAGACGCTCCACCGCTTTGTTGAGGCGTGTGTGCCCGAACCTGATTCAGATCATTTCAAGCGCTGGGGGCGCCAGATCGTCCAGCGCGCCAGTCAGGAGGCTGCGATCGCGTTGTACGGCATCCGAGCGCCGGGGGACGTCCTTGCCAGGCTGGGCGCTATCACCCAACCCACGCTTCTGGTCCATGGCGACGCGGACGGGCTGGTGCCCGTTGCGTCCTCGCGGCGTCTTGCGGCGACGCTGCCAAATTCGCGTCTGGTGGTCATCGCTGGCTGCGGGCATGTGCCGACCGTGACCCGGCCTGATGCCGTCGCTACGGAAATCGAGGCGTACTTTCGAGGCGAGCATTAGCCGATGGCCTCGCGGAGGCCTGGCGGAGCCCAAATCCGGATGGGCCGCCTGCTATATTCACCCTATCCCGCTCAAATATCCATCCAGGACGATTCAGGACTTTGATGACAACCCAAACTTTCAATGGCCCGCTGCACGAAACGGTGGCAACGACCCCAACCCAGTATCTCAATGACTCGTGCTCGATCGAAGAGCTCAGCTATGCGCTCCCGCGCGGCGCGGTGGGCGCCACGAGCAACCCGGTCATCGTCGGCAACGTGCTGAAGAAAGAGATGCACCTCTGGCGCGATCGAATCCACCAGGTGATCGCCGAGCACCCAACCTGGAGCGAGACCCGGGTGGCGCAGCGCATCTACGAGGAGCTGGCCGTTGCCGGGTCGAAGTTGCTTCTTCCCGTGTATGAGGCGGCTGGTCATCGCCGCGGGAGATTGTCGATTCAAACCGACCCAGCCGCCAACAATGACCCGGAAGCGATCCTCAGCCAGGCCGTGTACTTCGCCGGCCTTGCCCCGAACATGCAGGTCAAGATCCCGGCAACTCGGGCGGGCATCAGCGTGGCCGAAGAGCTGACCTGGCGGGGCGTCAACGTCAATGTCACGGTCAGCTTCAACGTCCCCCAGGTCATGGCGGCCGGCGAGGCCATCGAGCGCGGGCTGAAGCGCCGCGCTGCGGCCGGCCTCGACGTCGATGAGATGGCTCCGTACGTGACGATGATGGTGGGCCGCCTCGACGACTGGATGAAGGTGCTGGTGAAGCGGCATGCCATTGAGATCAGCCCGGAATACCTGGAGTGGGCGGGCGTAGCGTGTTTCAAGAAGGCCTACGGGCTATATCGGGCCCGCGGCTATCGCGGCCGGCTGCTCTCGGCGGCCTATCGCAATTACCTGCACTGGACCGAGTTCGTTGGCGGCGAAGTCTCGATGACGATCCCCTACGACTGGCAGGTCAAATTCAACGGCAGCGACGTGAGGCCCGACCCGACCCGGATGGGCACGCCGGTAAAGCCGGAGATCGTGGATGCCCTGTACACGAAGATTCCGGACTTCCGGCGCTCCTATGACGAGGTCGGGATGACGGAGGCCGAGTTCGACACCTTCGGACCGACCCTGCGCACACTGCGCAGTTTTATCGAGGCCTGGCATTCGTTCGTCGGCACCATCCGCGACTTCATGCTCCCGAACCCGGACTAGTTCGACCTGTGCTGTCCGAAATCGCACTCACTTCCATCTGCGTCGATAGCGGAGGCTCGCATGTCAAACCAACCACTCGACATGACTGGAAAAGTTGCCCTTGTCACAGGCGGCGGCGGTGGAATTGGACGCGCGGCCTGCCTGGAGTTTGCGCGGGCCGGCGCGAAGGTGGCTGTGGTTGACCTGGCCGAGGATGCGGGCCGCGAGACCGTTTCGCAGGTTGAGTCCGCCGGCGGGACCGCAACATTCGTGGCCGCCGATGTCAGCAAAGCTGCCCAGGTTGAGGCCTATGTCGCAGCCGCGGTCGCAGCGTATGGGCGCATCGACATCTTCTTCAACAATGCAGGAATTGAGGGCAAGTTGGCCAACCTGGCTGAGATGCGCGAGGAGGACTGGGATCGCGTGATCGGGGTCAACCTCAAAGGCGTCTTTCTCGGCCTGAGATACGTGTTGCCGGTTATGATTGCCCAACGCTCGGGAAGCATCATCAACACCGCCTCCGTCGCCGGCACCCGCGGCTCACCGGGGATGGCCGCCTATTCCACCAGCAAGCACGCTGTGATCGGGCTGACCCGCTCGGCGGCCGGCGAGGTGGGCCGGCAGGGCATCCGCGTCAACGCGATTTGCCCTGGGCCCGTCGACACCCGCATGATCCACGCGATCGAAGCGATGGTGAGCCCTGGCGATCCGGAGGCGCTGGCGGCGGCCAAGCGCATGGCCAATCCGACCGGCCGCTATGGCGATCCGGCCGAGATCGCCCGCCTGGTGTTGTTTCTCGCCTCCGACATGGCGAGCTATATCAACGGCGCTGCCTACATCATCGACGGCGGCCTGTCTGCCATCTAAACATCCGTATTCCCCAAGGAGATTTAACCCGACATGGCCTTCGCAATGAACCAGCGCCTGACCCGCGAGAACCTGCATGGGATCTGGGCGGCGGTCACCACGCCCTTCGACGCCAACGACCGTGTTGATGAGGGCGTGCTCCGCGAGAACATCCGCCGCCTGCATGCCGCCGGCGCGCACGGGATTTACACCACCGACAGCGACGGCGAGTTTTACGCCATTGAACTGGACGAGTTCAAGCGGATCATCAAGGTTTTCGCCGACGAGACCCAGCGGCTGAACTTTCCAACCATGGTCGGGGTGACGTGGACCAGCACACGCGGGATGGTCGACCGCCTGCAATATGCGGCCGCCCAGGGGATCCTCGGCGCGCATGTCGGGCACCCCTATTTCATGCCGATGACGGCCGAGTCGTACCGGGCATTCTGGGAAGACATGCGGGATGCCTCGCCCGAGAACTTCGCCCTGATCCACTACAACACGCCACGCGTCCACAACTATCGGCGCGGGCCTGACTACGCGGCGTTGCTCGACATTCCGCAACTGGTTGGAACCAAACACGTCGGCTCGGACTTCCCGGAGTTTCTGGGTCTGATGGCGGCGGCCCCCGAACTCAGCCACTTCACCGGCGAGCACGCCATGACGCCCTATATGATGTTCGGCGCGCGCGGGGTGTACTCGTGGCTGGTCAACTTCAACCCGCGCTACATCCTGGACTGGTATGCCGACATCGTCGCGCAACGCTGGGACGTCGCCCGGCATCGCCAGGAGCGCCTGAATGCGCTGACCCGGGCCATGTCGATCCTGATGGACGGGGGCAACTTCCACGCGATCGTTGGCAAAGCCCTGGCCTCAACGTCCGCTTTCCTGGTCGGCAGCAACCACACCCGCAAGCCGTACTTGCCGATCGCGCCAGAAAGGATCGCCGCCTTTCGGCGGGTCATCGACGAGAAGTTCGAGGACATGATCTGGAAGGGGTAGAGCGCTAGCCCTTCTCGCGGACGAGTTGCCCGATAAAGAGGGCGGTACCAGCCTGGTCTGCCAGGCCAAGGAGCAGGGTCTGATCCTCGGACGAATAGCCCAACTCCGACAGGCGCGGCCCGAGCGCAAGCACCCCGACGAGCAGCGTATCTTTCACGCCATCCAGATCGGCGACCGGGGGCAGGGTGAGAGGCACCAGTAACGGATAGGTCCGGGCGTTTCCCGGCGCGATGAGGCCAGCCATCAGAAGATCGAGGATTTGTGGATCGGACTGCCAGGCATATTCGGTCACAGGCGTCGGCCCTGTTGCCGAAGCCCGGGTGAACGCGCCGGCATCGTTTCTCAAATAGATCGCCGCGTGAGATGCGTGCATGTGTCCGCTGACCCGGGTGACGATCAATTGCAGCGCCTCGTTCAGATCCACCGTCCGGCGCAACGCGCGGCCAAACTCGCCAAAGGCCTTGCGCGCATCCACTTTTTCTCGATAGAACCGACGGTCGACGAAATTCTGGGTCTTGTCGCGAACGGGCGAGAAAATCACGCCGGTGAACAGCGCTGGGATCAGGTTGGTCACCACGGTGGCCTGGCCGACCAGGGCGCCCAGGGC
>JBKJQK010000036.1:0-16859 GCA_046594095.1 Anaerolineae bacterium
GCCCTGGCCGCGCCGATGGCAACCGGGGCCATGATGACGGCGATCACCTGGGCAGACATGACCTGCGAAAGCAACACGGTCGCCACCAGCAACCCGCCTGCGACCACCAACGGCCCAAACCCCGAAAGCGTCCCGACCACAAGCGCGCCCGCCCGAGCGGCCAGGCCGGTATTGGTCATGGCGATACTGAGCGGGAGCATCCCCGCCACAACAAAGATGACCCGCCAGTCGATGGCGCGATACGCCTCATCCATCGAGATACGGCGGGTCAGCACAGTCGCAAGGACGCCCAACAACATGGCCACGGCGGGCGACAGCCAGCCTGCCGCCGCGACAAACAATGTCGCCGCGAG
Source organism: Anaerolineae bacterium (assembly GCA_046594095.1). Taxonomy (GTDB): domain Bacteria; phylum Chloroflexota; class Anaerolineae; order J036; family Brachytrichaceae; genus Brachythrix. The sequence continues at coordinate 354 of JBKJQK010000036.1, forward strand.
GATGAGCGCCGAGAGCCCCGCCCCGGCAACATTGAGGCGTTCCGGTTGCTCGGCGCGCAGAAGTAACACCTCGGGATCGCCGCGCAAAAGGGCCTCGCTGCGCGAACCGGCATGGATCAGCAGCGCGTCACCATATTCGAGGCGGATGTCGGCGAGGTCGGTCCGGATGGGCCGCCCGGCATGCCAGATCGCAACCACGTTCGCCTCGTAGCGAGACCGAAAGCAAAGTTGGCGGAGTGACTGCCCGGCGTAGCGCGAACGTGGCGGCAACACAACCTCGAGCCAGGCCGGACCGCCCGCGGCGAGTTCCTTCAGGGCCAGGGTGGCCGGTTCGGCGTCCGTATCTTTCCCGGCCAACAGTGCGGTCCGGTCGGGCCGCCCAACGACCACCAGCGCATCGCCCTCACGAATCACCTCGTCCGGCAAAGGCGTCCAGATGAAGCGCCCGCGCCGGATGAGGGCGAGGGCCGTCAAGCCAAAGCGGGCTCCGATTTCCGAGCCGGCAATTGTCCTGCCGGCGAACAAGCTGGCTGGGCCGATCCGGAACTGCGCGATCCGCTCATGCAGGGCATATTGGGTCGCCAGCTCAAGGGGAGGCGCGGGCGCGGTGAGCGCGCCGGCGCCCCCCACACGGGCCAACTGGAGCCGCCCCACGGTCAGCATATACACAATCCCGGCGACCGCGACGGGCAGCCCGACCAGCGCGAAATCGAGCAAGCCGAATGGCCGAAAGCCGGAGGCCAGGAGGGCCGCGCCGACGACAAGATTTCCGGTCGTCAACAACGTCGCCATTCCACCCAGGCTGGTCGCAAATGCGAGCGCCATCATGAGCCGGGCCGGGGAGGTTTTCGCGCGCGCGGCGGCGTCACGGACGGGCGGGAGCATGACGGCCGCGGCGGCGACATTGTTCATGAATAGCGAGAGGAATGCGCTCAGGGCCATGGTCGCAAGCAAGAGGCGCCGTTCACTTCCGCGCCCGAAGCGTCCCAGCGCGGCTGTAATGAGCTTGGTCGCTCCGCGCCGGGTAACGCCCTGGGTGATGATGAAGAGGGCCATGAGGGTGATAACGGCTGGATGGCTGAATCCAGACAGGGACTCCTCTGGCGTGGTGACACCGGTCAGGGTGAGCGCGAGCGCGACACCCAGGGCGATGACGTCGGGCCGAAGGCGGTTGCTGAGCAAGAGCGCAACGGCTACGACGAGAATGATGATCAAGGCGGTCATTGAGCTTGAGATTGTATGCGGATACAATCGCGCATCGATCTTTTTCGGGGGAACCACATGGATCTGATCATCTTCGCCACGCCCTATTTCAGTGAGAACGCGCGGCGCTTTTTGAGCGTGTTCGCCCGGCTGCCGATCCGCCTGGCAGTCGTCAGCCAGGACGCGCAGGACGCGTTGCCGGCAGCGCTGCGGGAAGTCCTGACCGCGCACTGGAAGGTCGATGACGCCCTGAACGCCAACCAGGTGGTCTGGGCTGTCAGCGAGCTGAACAAGCGGCATGGCAAGGCCGCCAGGTTGATTGCCGCCAGCGAGCAGATGCAAGAACCAGTGGCGCTGGCCCGCGAGAAGCTGGGCATTCCGGGTATGCGCCCGGAGACCACGAAAAACTTCCGGGACAAGGCCCGGATGAAATTCCTATTCCGCGAGGCGGGCGTGCCGTGCGCCAAATACCGGTGCGTGGTCACCGCCGACGAAGCGTGGCAGTTCGCCGAGGCAACCGGGTATCCGCTGGTGATCAAACCGCTGGCCGGCGCGGCCGCTCAGGCCACCTACAAGGTCGAGACCGCGGATGCCCTCCGCGAGGTCCTGCGGGCGAGCAGTCCCAGCGCCGCCAACCCGCTCCAGCTTGAGGAGTTTGTCACGGGCGAAGAGCATTCATTTGAGACTGTCTCGATAGAGGGCCGGCCGGTCTGGCACTCGCTTACCCGGTATCTCCCCACCCCTCTCGACGCCATGCGCAATCCGTGGATCCAGTGGCGGGTCATCCTGCCGCGTGAAATCGATGCCCTGCCCTATGATGATATTCGGACCGTTGGACGCCAGGCCCTGAGCGCCCTGGGGATGGGCACTGGGCTCACCCACATGGAATGGTTCCGCCGCCAGGACGGCAGTCTGGCCATTTCGGAGGTGGCCGCCCGCCCGCCCGGCGCGCAGATCATGACCCTCATGTCGCGGGCCCATGAGGTCGACTTGTATGACGCCTGGGCCCGGCTCATGGTGTTTGGAGAGTTTTCGGCGCCGCCCGAGCGGAAGTTCGCCGCCGGAGCGGCCTTCTTGCGCGGCCTTGGGGCCGGCCGGGTTCGGGCCACCCACGGGCTGGACGCGGTGCTGGCCGAACTAGGCGACCTGGTTACTGACGTTGGGCGTCCGACGCCTGGCCAGGAACAATCGCGCAGCTACGAAGGCGAGGGCTACGTCCTCGTCCGCCACCCCGAAACGCGGGTGGTCGAAGAAGCGCTCCTGAAAATCGTCTCGTCGGTCCGGGTCGAGCTTGTCGCCTGATACCGGCGTTCTACGGCCCGGACAACCACGACGGCAGGATCGTGATCGTGAAGTTATAGAGAAAGTGGGTGAGCAGGCAGATCAGGGTGCTCCCGGTCCGCTTGCGCACAACGGCCATGACCAGCCCAATGACCAGCACGAGGGCGGTCGCCGGGCTGAGCAGGTACTGGGTATGAAGCGAGGCAAAGAGCACCGTCGGGAGCGCGATCCCGAGTTTGGGTTGGAGCGCGCCGCGAAAGAGGGTCTCTTCGCTGATTCCGGCAATCGCCCCGACGGCGAAGGCGCCCCAAAGGCCCCAGGCAGCCAGCCCGCCCATCATCGCGTTGCTAATGTCGCCCGTTTGTTTGTAGGATGCCGGATCGAGCGCAGCCCAGACACGAACGACGAAGATCGCGAGGACGATCATGCCCAGGGACAGCGGAAACGCCAGCAGGAGCTGGGCGGGCCGGGCTACCGTCAGGCCGAGCCGGTCTAGCGCTTCTCGCGGCGAACGGCGGATGAAGAGCCCAACCCCGAGCAGCGCCGGCGGAAGCAGGAGAAAAAGATTTGTCAGCAGCGTCCAGCCGCTGTCGCGTTGAAGCTGGGCTGTCACCGAGGCTGGCATATTCGTGAGGATCGGCGCGCTAATGGCGAGATTGGCCACCGCCAGCCCAAGCGACGTCAAGGTAAGCGACAGGGCCGTGACATCCATGATCGCGTCGGGGTCAATGGGCAAGTGGCGGGCCGCAAGCCGGCGAATCCGGGGGGCCAGGGCGAGCGCCCCCAGCAGGGCGCCGATACCCAGGGCCGGCCCGGCGAGTGTGAAGGCCCCGCTGAGGCCCGGGAATTGATTCAACGCTTCGGGCGGCAGGCTCCGGTTTCCGGCCAGCCTGGGTAAGACCAGCCCGAGCCCGAGAAGACACAGGCCGCTGAGCGCAAAGAACCCGTACAAGACCAGCAGGTACGCAAACACCCAATGGCGCAGCCGCGCGTCCCGGACTGCGAAGTTGGCGAGCAGGATTCCCAGAAGGATCGGGGCGACAAACGACAGCGTCGTAAGCAGGGTTTCCATGCCAGCCTAAAGACCGTGGATCTTCCGAATCAACTCCACGTGCCGCTCAATCTGCGTTTCGCGGCCCATATACGGGCCATACGGGTCGATCACATTGTCATCGCCGCCCAACGTATGGAAAGTATTCAGGACCCCGCTGGCAAGAATGTCAAAATCGTAACCGCCCTCGAGCACGGCCATGAGTTTTCCCCCGCAGAACTCATCCGCCAGCATCGACAGTTTGCGGCCCATGCTGGCGAAGCCCAGAAGGGACGAGCGCATCCGAACCTGGTAGAGCTGCTCCTGCCAGTGCGCATCATAGCCGGCCGAGATGATGATGAACTGCGGCTTGTAGCGCCGCGTGGCCGGAACCACGATGTCATCCCAGACATGGGCAAAACCTATGTCGCTTACCCCGGGCGGCAATGGAACATTAATGGTTGTGCCCTTGCCGGCCCCCCACCCGATTTCCTCCGCTTCCCCCGTTCCGGGATACAGCGGCGACTGGTGGGTGGACAAATACAGCACGCGCGGATCGGAGTAGAAGATGCGCTGGGTGCCATTGCCGTGGTGAACGTCCCAATCCACAATCATCACCCGCTCGAGCCCGAATTCGTCCAGGGCGACCCTGGCCGCAAACGCGGCGTTGTTGAACAAGCAGAACCCTTCTCCGTGGTCGGCAAACGCATGATGCCCGGGCGGGCGGGTCAGGGCAAATGACCGCGCGACGTCGCCGCGCAGCACCGCCCGGGCGCTTTCGAGGGTCGCCCCAACAGCCAGGGCCGCCACGTCAAACGATTCTTCGACGGCATATGTATCGGCGCCGACCATGCCCCCGCCATGGAGGCAGAACCGCTCGAGCTCATCAATGTAATCGCGATCATGGATGACCGCCAGCGCGTCCTTGCCGGCGGCCTGAAAATCGAGCTCGCTGAGTTTGGCAAGCATCCCGGTCGATGTAAGGAGGGCCATCACCCGCTCGAGGCGGCCCTTGCATTCGGGGTGATCCCAGTAATCATGTTGCAGAAATTGGGGAGAATAGGCAAATCCAACGGTTCGCATGGCAATGGGCTACTGGCCGGTTCGGGGTTGTTTGCCGACTGGCCTGCGCCAGGGATCCTTGATCAAAGTGAGAACCAGCACCGACCCGATCGCAAGCGTTACGGCATTCGCGATGAAAGGCGCGCTGGGCTGCAGATCATACAGCGGGCCCATCGCGAGCGGCCCGATGACGCGGCCAGCCGAAAGGGCAAACGTATAAAGTCCAAAACCGAAGCCGCGCTGTTTGCCGCCGCTCAGATCCGCAACGAGGGCCTGCTCGGCCGGCGTCGCCGCGGAATAGCAGACAGCCTCGAGCGTGGCAAAACTGGCCAGAAAGATTGTCGCAATCGCGCCCTCCAGAAACGGGATGAAAAGGGAGAAAACGCCACTCACAACCAGACCGACGATCATGGGCAACTTGCGCCCATAGCGGTCGGCAATCACGCCCATCCGGGACGGCAGGATGCCCCACATCAATGCGGCGGGGGCGTAGGCAATCGCCAGTAGGAGCACGTTCTTTGAAATGTGATCCTGGATGAATTGGAGCAGGAACGGGGCCATCCCCGACCATGACGCGCTGGTAATCAATACGATGATCATGAGCACGTAGAGTTGCCGTGAGATGCGGCCATCCCGCTTTGGGATGCCCGTCTCCAGTTCGGCCCGAACATGGGTGTCCTCGACCCGGAACCAGGCGATTGCGAATGCGGCAACACAACCGATGGCGCAGATCACAAATATGATCGCCCAGGCGGTGGTGGTGATGCGCAATTCGCCCTGGGGATTAAAGCCGGTGAGCAAGAGCGCGGGCACCGCCACCGCAAGCCCGACAAAGCCACCGCGGTACTGGGCCTGCTCAGTGCCCCCGAAGCTGCCGCCCCGGCCAGCCTCCGCGGCCAGGTCAGCCGTCATCGCGTAGGCTACCAGGAGAAGCGTGCCGAGCCCAAACCCGCGCATGATGCCGGCCGCCAGGAGCAACTCGACCCGGGTCGAAAACGCATATACGATCATGCCCAGACCCGTCATCCCGATCGCGAGGAGCAAGAACTTGCGGCGCCCAAAACGATCCAGCCCGCGCCCAATGATTGGTCGCGAGAGCGCCGACATCAAGTAACCGGCCGAGATGACGAGGCCAGTCTCCGTTCCGCGCGCATTGATCTCCTTGAGATAGATCGGGAGCGCGGCTTCGATGATCGCATACGAAAACGAGGATAGGACGATCACCCACTGAAGCAGACGCAACTGACGCATCGCGTGGAACTCCGGCCCGGCGTTATTTTGCATTATGGATCGGACTCGATTCTACCCGGGTGAAGTAACGGCATAATGGGACCGTTCATGCGCGCATTCTTGATTCTCCTGGTCGCCGCGTTGGCGGCTTGCGGCGGACCGTCCAGCCCGCTGCGCCCAGTCGCGCAGGTCATCTCCCCGCCGGACGGCGCGCGCGTCGTTCAGGGCGAACGGATAACCCTGCAGGTGTCGGGAGCGGCCACCTCGGGTATCGACCGTTTTGAAGCCCGCGCCGGAAGCGTCGTTCTGTCCAGCTATCCGGTCCTTAACGCCCCACGAGGCGCGTCGGGCGCGCTGGTGGTCGTCCCGCAAATTCCGGGCGCGCTCACGCTCAGCGTGGTCGCCATCGACCGAAACGGTCTCTCGAGTGATCCGGCCTTCCTGAGCTTGAATGTCGCGCCGAATGGGCAGCCGACGGCGGTCCCCACCCGATCCACTTCCGGGGTGGCATGCCCGCTCAACACGGCGTTCGTGTCAGATGTGACGATACCCGATAACACCCTGGTGACAGCCAGCCAGCCCTTCACCAAGACCTGGCGGCTGCGTAACAGCAGCGCGTGCGGGTGGGATCTCGGCTACACCTTTGTATTCGTGGATCGTGACCCGCTCGGCGCGCCTCAAAGTATTCTTGTCGGCCCGGTCGCGGCCGGAGGCCAATTCGAAGTGAGCGTGCCCTTCATTGCGCCCGAGGTCCCCGGCATCTATACCAGCACGTGGCAGTTGCGCACCCCCGAAGGCCGGCTCTTTGGGGCCCGGGTCTATGCCCAAATCCGCGTGCCCTGACCACTCTCTTCGCAATGACCGCTTCAACCCGACTCATCCTGACCGGTTTCATGGCAACCGGGAAATCCAGCCTGGGTCGGCTCGCCGCCCACGCGCTCGGCTACGCGTTCGTCGACACGGATCAGGAGATTGAGCAATCAGCCGGTCTTAGCATCGCGGAGGTCTTCGCGAAAGAAGGTGAGGGCGGATTCCGTCGACGCGAGGAAGGCCTTATAGCCTCACTGGCGGCCCGAACGCGAATTGTCGTGGCCACCGGTGGTGGGATGGTCATGAACCCGGCCAATCGGGCTGCCCTCAAAGCGCTTGGGCCGTGCGTGCGCCTGACCGCCACCGTGGCGGAGCTCGCCCGCCGCCTTGGACCTCACGCCGCAGAACGCCGGCCCATGCTGCGCGGGCCTGATCTTGGGGAGCGAATCGCCGAACTTCTCGCCGAGCGGGCCGATGCCTACGCCGACCTGCACTACACCATTGATACGACCTCGGACTCGCCCGAGATCATTACCCAGCGTCTGGCCCGGATCGTGCTGGCCGAGCAGGTGCGCCTGCCCGTCCAAGCGCCTGACGGCGGTCGCTACGACATTGTCACCGGCCGTGGCCTTCTTGATCAATTGGGCGCGCTTATCGTCGGGCGCGGCTGGGCGCGATCGGCCGCGATCATCACGGATACGAATGTCGAGCCGCTGTTCGCCGCCCGGGCTCAGCGCGCGCTCCGCGACGCCAAAATCGACAGCTTCGTCACGGTTATGCCGGCCGGAGAAGCGGCCAAGACTCTGGCGACCGTTGAGTGGCTGTATGGCGCGCTTGCCGCCCATGGAGCCGATCGGCTGACGCCGGTCATCGCTCTGGGCGGGGGGGTGGTCGGCGACACGGCCGGCTTTGTCGCCGCAACTTACTTGCGGGGACTGCCCTTTGTCCAGGTGCCAACCTCGCTCCTGGCCATGGCGGATTCAAGCATCGGCGGTAAGACCGGGGTCGACACCGCCTATGGCAAGAATTTGGTCGGGGCCTTCAAACAACCCGATCTGGTCGTGGTCGATTTTGCCACCCTGAGCACCCTTCCGGCGGTCGAGCGCGCCTGCGGGCTGGCTGAGATCATCAAGGCCGCCCTGATCAACGGCGGCGATTCGTGGACGCGGGCGCAGTCGATTACCCAGACGAGTCCCGTCACCGATGTTTTGCTCGACGCGATGCGGCTGAAGCGCAGAATCGTCGAGGAGGATCCGTTCGAACGCGACAAGCGGGCCTGGCTCAATTTGGGTCACACGTTCGGTCATGCCATCGAGATCTGGAGCGAGTTCCGAATCAAACATGGGCAGGCGGTGGCGCTCGGAATGGTCTGCGCCGTCAGGGCCTCAGTCGCGCTTGGGCTGTGCGATCCCGGCATCGAGACCGAGCTCGTCCGGGTGCTCGGATCGGCCGGGCTGCCCTCGTCGCTGGCTGGCCTCGGGATTGCGCTGACCGGCGCGGACGTTGACGCGGTATGGACCTGGATGGGGAGCGACAAGAAGAGAAAGGGCGGCGCGCTGCGCTATGTCCTCCTGGGGGGGACTGGCGAGCCCGTCATCACCAGCGCGCTGAGCGAGGCCGCCGCCCGGCAAATACTTGCCCGGGTCTGATTGATCGTCTATCATGCCGAAACCATGTCCAAGATTCTGGTCCTGCACGGCCCCAATCTAAACCTGCTCGGAACGCGCGAACCCGGCGTTTACGGGCGCGTGACGTTGGGCGACATCAACGCCCGCCTGCAGACGGCGGCCGGGGCGCGCGGCGCCGAGTTGCGCATCCTGCAGTCCAACCACGAAGGCGTTCTGATCGATGCCATCCAGGGCGCGGCGCCCTGGGCCGAGGGTATTTTGATCAACCCGGGCGGGCTCACCCATACCAGCGTGGCGCTGCGCGACGCTATTAGCGGAATCGGCCTTCCAACGGTCGAGGCCCATCTCTCCAATATCTACGCCCGCGAGCCGTTCCGCCACCACTCGTATGTTTCGGCGGTGTGCGTCGGAACCCTGGCAGGTTTCGGCTGGCGCAGTTATTTGCTGGGCCTGAGCGCGCTGCTCGATCACCTCGAGGCGTAGCCGCTTACGTTTCAATTTACAGGAGCCTGAAATGACAGACCTCGCCACCACCATCACGGCTGTGACCGTTTACGCCGACAAGGCCCGGATCACCCGCGAGGGCAGGATTCGCCTCGCGGCCGGCGCCAACACAATCGCCGTCCGGGGGATTCCCACGACGATTGACGCGAGCTCGGTCAGGGTCAAGGGGCGCGGCGCCGGCGCGCGCATCGCCGGTTCGGAGGTGGCAACGGCCTATCTGACCCAGCCTGCATCCGGAAACGCGGTTGCCCTGCAGACCGAGCTCGACGGGCTGCGCGACACTGACACCACCGTCATTGACGAGGTGGCGGGCGTCGCCGACCGGCTCGAGATGCTGAAGTCGTTGCGCGACGCGACCGGTCCGCGCTTTGCGAAATCCATCGCCAGCGGCAAGGCCAGCGTCGACAACGTCCGACCGATGGCGCAGTATCTGAGCGACGAATATGCGGCTGCGATGACTCAGAAGCGGGCGCTGAATGCTCGGCGACGCGATCTCGCCCGGGATATCAAGGCCGTCGAAAACCGGCTGCGCCAGGCTCAGTCGACAAACAACGTCGAGACCCGCGAGATTCGGATTGATGTGGACGCCGCGGCAGACACCGACGCCGAGTTCGAAATCACCTACGCGGTCGACCGGGCATCCTGGACGCCGGTCTATGACGCGCGGCTAACAGGTTCGAAGCTGAGTCTCACTTACTTCGCCCAGGTGCGCCAGAGCACCGGCGAGGATTGGCCGGCCTGCGCCCTCTCGCTCTCGACCGCCGAAACCGGGACGGGCGGAACCATCCCCGAGCTCGAGCCCTGGTATATCGCCAAATATGAGCCGGAGCCGCGCCGCGAAAAGCGCGCCATGCCGCGGATGGCGATGCAGGCGGACGCGGACATGGGATCGGGGATGCTCATGTCGGTGGCGATGCCGCAACCCGCCGCGATGGCCGCGCCCATGGAGGAGTATTCGGCCGCAGTTGAGAGCTCCGGGATCGCCGTGACATATCGCTCACTTCGGCCGCTGGCGGTGCCATCGGACAACACCCAGCGCAAAACGCTCATCGGAGAAATCGGGTTCGACGCCGCCCTGGACTATGTCAGCGTGCCGAAGCTTGGCCCGGACGTCTTCCTGCGGGCGAAGGTCAAGAACATGTCCGAGCTGGTCTTCCTGCCGGGCTACGCCAATGTATTTCACGATGACGAGCTGGTGGGGTCGACTGAGTTCGACGAGCCGATCACGCGGAATCGCGAATTCGAGCTGCAGCTGGGAGTCGACAACCGGATCCAGGTCGAGCGGGAGCTCACCCAGCGCGACACCGGCAAAACGTTTATTGGCAATACCCGCCGGCTCACGTTCGCCTATCGGACAAAGGTGACGAACACGCGCGACACCGCAATCCGTGTCACCCTGCACGACCAGTTGCCGGTCAGCCGGCATGAGGACATCAAGATCAAGCTGGCCGACGCGACGCCAAAACCCGTGGAACAAACAGACCTGAATCTGCTCAAGTGGGAGATCGACGTGCCCGCCGGCGCGACCCGCGAGGCGGCCTTCAGCTACACCGTCGAACATCCGCGCGATATGCAGGTTGTGGGACTCGAATGACCCGGGTCAAGATCTGCGGCAATACAAATCTTTCGGACGCCCGCCAGGCGATCGAGGCCGGCGCCGACCTGCTCGGCTTCATCTTCTACGCGAAGAGCCCGCGCCACATCAGCGTCGGGGATGCCCGGTCGATCAGCCGGGCCGTGCGGGGTCGAGCCATTCTGGTCGGCGTGTTTGTGAATGAGCCGGCCGATGTTGTCGAAGCCGTGCTGGCCGAGGCCGAACTCGATCTCGCCCAGCTCCACGGGGACGAGGATCCGGCCAGCGTCGCAGCCCTCGCGGGCCGGGGGTACAAAGCGATGAAACGGGCTGAGGTCGGAGGTTCGGGACCGGACGCCTATGTCGCGGCAGGACCGACCCTGTCCCATTTGCCCCAGCTCCTTCTCGACGCCGATCACGCGGCCCTTTTTGGCGGCACCGGTCTGCGCGCGGACGCCTTTCTCGCCGCACGGTTAAGCCGGCATTGCCGGTTGCTGCTGGCCGGCGGGCTCAATCCCGAGAACGTCGCCGAGGCCATCGCCACGGTTGTGCCGTGGGGAGTCGACGTGGCCAGCGGGGTTGAGGCGAGCCCGGGGATTAAGGACTCTGAGAGAGTCCGGCGCTTCATCGCCGCGGCGCGCGGAGCTCGGGCGAGCGCTTAACAGAAGAAGGAAGAACGGAAGAAACAGAGGCGCATATCTTGCGGGCGCGCGTCGCCAAGTAATCTCCCAGAACTTATTGACGATTAGACGCCGCGCTACGTGCCGTCGAGCCCAATCAAATCTAAAGCCCTCGACGGCTGCATAACAGACGAACGAAGAACGGCAGTCACGGAAGACGAAGAATCCCAGGTGCTTCGGTTCCCCTTCCTTGTATGCTTCTTCGTTCTTCAGTTAAGGGCGGGCGAATCCCCCAAATCCCGTTCATTCTGTCGAAAGAGGATAATGCCCGCTATCTTGGAACCCACGAAGACCCGTTCCGACCTGCCCCTGCGCGGCCAATGGCCCGATGCGAGCGGCAAGTATGGCCCGTATGGCGGCCGCTACGTCCCCGAGACCCTGATGCCCGCGCTTGACGATCTGATCGAGGCCTGGGAGGAGTTTCGCGACGATGCGGCATTTCAGGCAGAGTATCAGAACCTGCTTGCAACCTATGTCGGCCGGCCGACACCGCTCTCGCACGCCATGCGTCTGAGCGGGCAACTCGGCGGCGCGCAGATCTATCTCAAGCGCGAGGACCTGACCCACACCGGCGCGCACAAAATCAACAATGCGCTCGGCCAGGCCCTGCTTGCGCAACGGATGGGCAAGACCCGCATCATTGCCGAGACCGGGGCCGGCCAGCACGGGGTGGCGACCGCGACCGCCTGCGCGCTGCTTGGGCTGGAGTGCATCGTCTACATGGGCGTGGTGGACATGGCCCGCCAGGAGCCGAACGTGTTCCGGATGCGCCTGCTGGGCGCCGAGGTTCGCGGGGTCAGCGGCGGAACGCAGACCCTCAAGGATGCCGTCAATGAGGCCATTCGCGACTGGGTGACCAACGTTGGAGATACCTATTACATCATCGGGAGCGCGCTAGGCCCCCACCCTTATCCCTTGATGTGCCGGGAGTTCCAGTCGGTGATCGGGATTGAAGCCCGCCAGCAGATGCTGAATCAGACCGGGCGGCTTCCCGATGAGGTTATCGCCTGCGTCGGCGGCGGCAGCAACGCGATCGGAATCTTTCATCCGTTTCTGGATGACCCGGTCCGCCTGATCGGGGTCGAGGCCGGGGGTTATGGCCCCGCGACCGGAAAGCATGCCGCCCGCTTCGCCGAGGGCTCGCCGGCGACAGGCGTGGCCGGCCGGGCCGGGGTGTTCCAGGGCATGCGCACGCTGGTCCTTCAAGATCGCGACGGCCAGATCGCCGAGACGCACTCGATATCCGCCGGGCTGGACTATGCCGGGGTCGGGCCCGAGCACGCGCTGTTGCGCGATATCGGCCGGGTCGCGTATGTCTGGCAGGACGACGCCGCCGCATTGAATGCGTTTCAAACGTTGTGCAAGATCGAAGGCATCATCCCGGCGCTCGAGTCATCGCACGCGGTGGCCGAAGCCATCAAACGCGCCCCCGGCCTGCGTCCGGATCAGATCCTGCTGGTCAATCTGAGCGGGCGCGGCGACAAGGATCTGAATACCGTGCTCAAGGCGCTTGACATGGAAGGAGCACGCGGGTGATTCAAGACAAGGATCTGGCGCTGGTCATCGACCTCGCCGAAAAACAGCATCTGATTACGATTCGGGCCGGGGCGAAGTTTGAAACCCATCACGGGTTCATCCTCTTCGACACCATGATCGGCCGGCCGTGGGGGAGCATCCTGCATTCCTCGCTCGGGCATCCGTATTTGATCGCGCGGCCGGGCACCTTCGACCTGATCCGGCATATCAAGCGTAGCTCGCAAGTGATCTTCCCCAAGGACTCGGCCTACATCCTGATGAAGCTGAACCTCAAGCCCGGGATGCGGGTGCTCGAGAGCGGATGCGGCAGCGGCGGACTCACCCTGGCCCTGGCCAGCTCAGTCATGCCAACCGGGCGGGTGTACTCGCAGGAGATCCGCGAGGACTTCATCGCCCTGACCCGCAAGAACATGGACAAAGTCGGCCTGGGTGAGTATGTCACCCTCATCCAGGGCGATGGCACCCAGGGATTCAAGGTCGACGAACCAGTCGACGCAGTCTTCCTGGACATGCCCGCCCCGGAGACCTGCGTGGCTGAAGCCCGCAAGGTCCTCAAGGACGGCGGCTTTTTCGGATCGCTTGTCCCGACCACCAACCAGGTTCAGGCCATTCTGCGGGCCCTGTCGGACGAGGCGTTTGGCCTGATCGAAGTCGAGGAAGTCATCATTCGCGGCTACAAGCCGATCCCCGACCGGCTGCGCCCAAAGGACCGGATGATCGCACACACCGGGTACCTGATCTTCGCCCGGGCCGTCGTAAAGGTGCCGCGGGCCGCTCCGCCTGAACCCGCCCTGCCGATTGGCGCGCAAGACGACGGCGCGATTGTTGATGCGGCCCTTGATGGGTCGCAGACGCAGGCCCCAGAGCCGCTCGACGCCGGGGATGTTTACGAGGCGGATGAATGACCCCCGCTGACGTCGGGCAACTGGTCGCGCTGGCCGCGATCTGGGGCGCGTCGTATCTCTTTATCCGGGTCGCGGGTCCGGCCTTCGGCCCGCTGTCCTTGATGGACATCCGGGTGTGGCTGGCGGGCGCGGCCCTGGTCCCGGTCGGCCTTGCCCTCAGGCAACTTCCGGACCTCAAGGGCCGCTGGCGCGACTATCTTTTCCTTGGCGCAGTGAATGCGGCAATTCCGTTTGCGCTGGTGGCGATCTCGGTCGGCAATCTAAACGCTTCCATCTCAGCGATTCTGAACTCGACCACGCCCTTTTGCGGTGCGATCGCGGCCGCGATCTGGCTGCAGGATCGCCTGACCCCGGTCAAGATCGCCGGGATGATGCTTGGGCTCGCTGGTGTCTTGGCCCTTGTTGGATTCAGCCCTTTGGAGATGACCCCCATCCGTTTGGCGTCGGTGGGCGGGTCGCTCATCGCGTCGATGTGCTACGGCGCCGGCGGCGTCATCGTGCGCAAGCGGTTTACCGGAACCCCGCCGGTGGCCCTGACCATTGGCCAGCAGTTCGGGGCCGGCGCGGCGCTTCTGCCGCTCGCCCTGTTGAGCCCGCCCGTGCGGATGCCGACCCTCACCGAGGCCAGCGCGTTGCTGGCCCTGGCGCTGCTCAGCACCTCGTTCGCCTATCTGATCTATTTCCGGATGATTGGCCGAGTAGGCCCAGCGCGCACGCTTCTAGCGATCTTCCTGGTGCCCTTCTTCAGCCTGCTATGGGGGATCGTCTTCCTGGGCGAACCCGTCAATGCCGGCATTGGCCTGGGTCTGGCGCTGATCGTTGCGGGGATGGCGTTGGCGACCGGCCTAATTGGACGGCCGCGGAAGGCAGCCCAGGCCCCAGCCTGAGAATGACATGACGGCTGGATTCCTTGCCGGAAGCGACCTCAGCCCAAACGCGATCGAGCGCGCGCGCCAACGCATGGCCGGGCGGTATGTCGACCTGACCAGCAGCAATCCGACCCACAACGGCCACCTCTACCCGGCCAATGGGCTGGCCCGCGCGGCGGGCGACTACTGGGCCACCCGCCGCTACACCCCGGACGCGCGCGGGGGCATGCCCGCCCGCGAGGCGATCGCCGCCTACTACCGGGATCGGACGTCCGAGCCGGGCATCTCGGCCGAATCCCTGTTTTTAACCGCGAGCACGAGCGAGGCCTACAGCCTGCTTTTTGCGCTGCTTGCGGAACCGGGCGATAACATCCTCGCCCCGCGGGTGAGCTATCCGCTATTCGACCTGTTGGCCGAAATCCACCACGTCGCGCTACGGCCATACGAAATGGACGAAGCGGCCGGTTGGGCGATCGACGAAGCCAGCCTGCTCGCGCAGAGCGATGAGCGCACTCGGGCAGTGCTGATCGTGTCCCCGCACAACCCAACCGGCATGGTCGTCGAGCGGCCGCTGACCGCCCTCACCCGCCTCGGCCTTCCGCTCATCTGTGACGAGGTGTTTGCCGAGTTTGCCTATGCGAAGGGACCTGCCCCGGTTTTCTCGGCCCTCCATCCCGAGTTGCCCATCTTCCTCCTGAACGGTATCAGCAAGATGTTCGCCCTGCCCGACCTGAAGCTTGGCTGGATTGGGTTGAACCCGCCGGCTGAGCGGGGCTTCGGCGCCCGCCTGGAGGTCCTGAACGACACCTTTCTGGGCGCCAGCGGCCTCGCCCAGACAATCCTGCCGGCGCTGTTCGCGGAGGGTCTGGCTTTCACCCGTCAGATGGCGGCGGCGGTGCGGGCTAATCTGGATTTCGCGATCGAGACGCTGGCAACCTGTCCGCGCCTGCGCGTGCGCCCCCCGGCCGGCGGCTATTACCTGTTCCCTGAGGTTCTCCTTTGCGACGACGAGGAGAGCCTCGTCCTCGACTTGCTCGAGGCCGGCGTGCTCGTCCACCCAGGCTACTTCTATGGTTCTCAGACCGGCAGCCACATTATGATCTCGTGCCTGACCGATCGCCCGCGCTTGAGCGAGGGCCTATCGCGCCTGATTGCCGAATTGGGCGACGGGCGTGGGAATCACCAAAATGACCTATCTTGAAAAATTATTCGGCCTGTCCGGCCGTATTGCCGTTGTCACTGGCGCGTCGCGCGGCCTTGGGCACGCGATTACCGAGGCGCTGCTCCGCGCGGGCGCCCATGTCATCCTGGTCAGCGCCAACAAGGGGGCTCTCGAGACAGCAACGGCCAAGTTCGTCAGCGAGGGGTTGGGCGCATCCAGCTATTGCTGCGATCTGGCGGACAATGCCCAAATCGCGGACCTGATCGCTTACGTGCGGACCAGCCATGGGCAATTGGACGTGCTGGTCAACAATGCCGGCATGAGCGACGGCCACCCGGTCTTCGAGTTTCCCGACGATGCCTGGGCGCGCACCCTCCAGGTCAACCTCAGCGCCGCCTTCTTTCTTGCCCGTGGTCTCGGGGCCCTCATGGCCGAGCGAAATTCCGGGTCGATCATCAATATCACGAGCCTGAATGCCGAACAGGGTTTCCCCGGAAATCCAGCCTATGTCGCCTCGAAGGGCGCGCTCAAGCAGCTGTCGAAAGCCCTCGCAGTTGATTTGGGACCGCGCGGAATCCGGGTGAACTGTATTGGACCGGGCTACTTCCACACCGACATGAACGCGCGAAGTTGGAAGGATCCCGAACGGCATGCGGCGCGAAGCGGGCGCACCATGCTCGGTCGCTGGGGCGAGCCCGAGGACCTCGCCGGCGCCGTCCTTCTGCTCGCGTCGTCCGCCTCGAGTTACATCACTGGTCAGGATATTTATGTGGACGGGGGCTGGTTGGCAAAAGGACTTTAGCCGGCGCGCGCGGCGTTCGATCGGCAAGAAGCTCCGGCGGTTCAGTTAAGCCGCGACCGCGACCCGCGCCTCAAACGCCGCAATCTCGGCCGGCCCATCCAACACGCCGATTTCAAGGTGGAAGTCGCGGACCTCTCCCGGCTGAATATGCTGAAGATACCCGTTGGCGCGGTTCCACGCCCGCCCGAGCATGCTGGCATTCCCGGGCTCAACCCCGGTGACATACATTCC
>JBKJQK010000109.1:0-2743 GCA_046594095.1 Anaerolineae bacterium
CAGCGTGCCGCCGGCCCGCCACGGAATCACCACGAACGCCTGGATGCCGATGGCGCGCCCATTGCCCGGAATCATCGATGCCGCGCATGGGTTTGGCCGGCGCTCGGGCATGTTCTACAACTGGGAGACTCTGCGCGATCTGGCCCGCCCGGAGAAGCAGGCGATTTCGTTCTTCCGGCGCCACGACTACGATCCAATGTCGGACCAGGCCGTCGCCGACAGCGCGGCGCATTGGCTGACCCGGGCGGGGCTTGACTTCGCCTTTGTGTATCTCGGCATGGTCGACGAGATGGGTCACGCCCATGGCTGGCTGAGCGACGGCTATCTGCGCCAGATCGCCATTACGGACCGCGCCCTGGGCACGACCCTGGCGGGCCTGCCGCCCGATGCGCATGTCCTCTTGCAGTCCGACCACGGCGGCCACGATCGTTCGCATGGGACGGACTCCGACGCCGATATGCTGATCCCGTGGATGCTGAGCGGGCCGGAAATCCGGGCCGACTACGAGCTGATCGACGCCGTCAGCATCCTCGATACGGCCCCGACCCTCGCCCGCCTGCTGGACGTTGCGGCGCCCCGCGAATGGGAAGGCCATGCCGTTCGCGAGGCGTGGCTGACGTGATCGATCAATCCGGCGGGCGCTTCATGCGGTCGCCCCATAGCAGACATAGAAACCCATGCAGGCATTGAACGGCATCCGCCTCCTTGATCTCACCCATATGCTCAGCGGCCCGTACTGCGGGATGATGCTGGCCGATCTGGGGGCGGAGACGATCAAGGTCGAGCCTCCCGGAAGCGGGGAGGGGACCCGGCGCCTGTTGGCCGGCGATTCACGCTATCACCGCGAGGGCATGAACGCCTATTTCCTGACCCTGAACAGGAACAAGAAGAGCGTGACGATCAATCTCAAGACCAAAGCCGGGCTCGCGCTGTTCTACGAACTTGCGCGGACCGCGGACGTTGTGCTGGATAACTTCAGCGCGGGCGTTACCGGGCGGTTGGGGATCGACCATGCCCGGTTGTCCGAGGTCAACCCGCGCATCATCACCTGCACGATCACCGGATTTGGCGAGAGCGGGCCCGCGCGCGATCTTCCCTCGTTTGACATGGTCGCCCAGGCAATGGGCGGAGGGATGACCCTGACGGGCAAGCCGGGCGATCCGCAGCGGAGCGGCATCCCGATCGGCGATCTGGGCGGCGGGTTGATGGGGGTGGTCGGTATCGTGAGCGCCCTGGTCTCCCGCGCTACGACCGGTCGCGGCCAGCATGTCGATGTGTCGATGATGGATGCCCAGCTCAGCTTGCAGAACTACGTCGCGACGATGTATGCGCTGTCGGGCGTGGTTCCGATGGCGGATGGAAATGAGCACCCGGTCCATGTGCCGTACAACACGTTTCCAGTCCGGGATGGGCACATCATCATTGCCATCATCACCGATGATTTCTGGAAGAACCTGATGACGGTCGTCGAGCTGCCCGAGCTGGACACCGAGGAGAACCAGGTCGCTGCCGGGCGGCGGCGCAATTGCGCGCTCATCAACGCGCCTGGCCGAGGTCTTCCAGACCGGGACAAAGGCGCACTGGATAGAGACGCTTCGCGCGGCCCGCATTCCCTGCGCGCCGGTCAACACCGTGGCCGATGTCGTGACACATCCGCAGACCCTCGCCCGCTATATGATGGTCAACGTGCCGCTTGCGGGCGGGGGCGTGATCCGGATGCCGGGGAACCCGATCAAGCTGTCGGAGTCGCGCGATGGCGTGTATTCGCCTCCACCCGCCCTGGGCGCTGACACCGACGCTGTCTTGAGCGGTGTTTTGGGCAAGAGCGATGCGGAGATCGCCCGCCTTCGGGCAGAGGGGGTTATTTGATGATCGGTTTGCAACACGGCAACCCGGTTGGAACGCGCGTATTCTTTGGCACGCTGACGGATGGGGAGCCGTTGCATGCCGCCTTTGCTCGAATCGCGGCCGAAAACTGGATTCAGGCAGCCACCCTCGAGATTTTGGGCGGGATCACCGCTGCAGAGTTCACCGAGTATGACTTCGTCAATCACGTTCGCCGGCCGGCCCTTCGATTTGAGCGGGCGATGGAAATCGTCAATGGCCCCGGCACGCTCAGCATCCTGGATGGCAAGCCGCATGTCCACCTGCACGTCGTTTTGAGCTTCCGCGATCCGGAGGCTCCGAACGGGATTGCCGTCATCGGCGGGCATTGCGCGAGCGCGAAGGCGCTCGCTATTGAGTTTGTCCTGACCGCCTACGATGGCGCGCCCATTCACCGCGCCGCGCACGCAGGCACCGGCCTGCAACTGTGGGATATGGGCGGGTAGCGGGCGCAGAAAACGCATGAGACTCGTGCGCGAACCCCACGGACGGGCATCACCCAGGTTCGGTGGCGAGCCGTCTTGCCGCGGCCACAATCTCATCCGCCCCGTCCAGTCCGACCACCCAGGTCCGCCCGTCGCTGCGGGCACGCAATTCGGCTCCGCCGGCCTGAAGCGACCGCTCGGATACGGTGACTCGGAGTGGCATGCCCATCAGATCGGCATCGGCGAATTTGACCCCCGGGCTGACCTCGCGATCATCAAAGAGGACATCTATTCCAGCAGCGCCGAGTTTCGCATAGGCAGTTTCTGCGGCGGCTCTGGCCTCGGCCGATTTGCCGAGCCCAACGAGGTGAACGGCATACGGCGCGATCTGAGGCGGCAACTTCAGTCCGCGCTCATCGCGGTAGTGTTCGGCC
>JBKJQK010000123.1:0-8909 GCA_046594095.1 Anaerolineae bacterium
AGCGCGCCTCAATCGCACTGAGGAGGTCAGGGGTTCAAATCCCCTCAGGTCCACTCACGAGCAAGCAAGCGCTTGCTCGTTTTGCGTTTTCCCCCTTCGCCGGCTACCACATATCTGTGGAGGCGGCCTGGTAGGCAATGGCCGGCGCCGCCTTGGCCGCTTTGCTCTGGGGAGCGAGCAAGTTCAACATCTTGCGGGTATATCCCATCAGCCGGCTTTGGTCTCGCGCGTTCGGGCTGGGGATCAGCACGTGCCGGTCTCCGTCCAACACAATCTCGGCCGGCTCCTTGACCGCGCAGTGGTTCACCCCGCCTTTCCCGGTCAAAGACTCCTGGTAGGCGCCGATTTGAGCTACGACGACATAGAGCTTCTCGTTGGGGCGGGGTACCGGAAGCCGCAGCCAGTCGCGTTTCACGGTGCTGGGCGGCCACACGTCCATCGAATCGCAGGTGACCCCGCGCAGCCACATGGGATACGCCCGCCGGTTTGCGAGATTGGCCGGCAGGACGGGGAAATCGTGACCGAGCAGTAACCCATCGATACTGGACTCGATAAACGAACCATCTACAACCCCGAAGAGAATCGGAGCGCCGCCGACCAGGCCCTGGGCCTTCACGGCCAACACGGGCAGAACGTTGAAGTTTGCCTCGGCGGCGATCAGGCTGCCGGGCTCAAATGCCAGCCGGGGAAGCTCCGGCGCGCCCGCCCGATCGCCCTCCTCGCGAATGGCCGTCATCATCGCCGCGAACGCTCCCGCGTGGTCATAGTCCTCGCCCAGCAGCGGCAGTCCACCCCCGAAATTGAGCGTATCCAAAGTCGGGCACTCGCGTTTCAGCTCAAAAAAGAGGCTCGCGGATAGCCGCACGCCTTCGACGATCTCGGCGAAGGTAGGGCTCGCCTCAGCCGCGCCCACCATGGCGTGAAGCATGCGGGGATGGAGGAGCGGATGCGCCGCGAGCCGCCGCAGCGCCTTGCGGGCTTGCTTTACCGTCAGCCCGAATCCCGCGTTTACCGAATCCAGGCCGGCCCGTTCTCCGGTCAACCCAAAGGCCAGCCGAATACCGCACTGCATAGGGGCGGCAACGCGCCTGGAAAACCACTCGACCTCGTCCACCGAGTCCAGGATCGGGACGACATTTAGCCCAATCGCGCGGGTGCGCAGGATGGCCGAGGCGTAGTCTTCGATATACCTGTCCAGGCCCGATGCGCCGTCGTCGATTCGCAAGGAGCGGGGCGGTTTACGGTCGTCGAGCCGCTCGGGCGGGAGCTTGAAGCCGTTGCTGATCACGGTGAAGGCGCGCGGGAGCAGGCCGGCCTTGAATAGCAGCTCAAGGTGCATCAGGTCCTGGGCCGAGCTCGTCTCACCCAACGCGCCGGCCTGATAGGCAGGCAGGACGACGCCGGCATGCATGCGGGCTTTGGCGGCGTAGTAGATGTCCGATGGCGCCGGATAGTGGGTATGGCGTCGGGCACCGTCAAGGAGCGCCCGCAGCTCGGTTACCCGCCGGCGCACCCAGGCCGCGTCGATGACCGATAACGGCGCGTCATAGCGCTCCACCCAGTCAAGCACCCGTTTGTCGCCGTAAAGCAGGTCGCCGCGCGCGTCGTAGCTGAACTGTTGCCAGATACCGTGTTGCGGGAAATCCTCGCGAGCGGCCACTTCGGCCCGAACAATATCGCGGTGAGGGGGGATGCAGGCAATGCGGCCCTTGCGCGGCACGGTCACGCGGCGGACGGGTTCGGAATTCACGCCGCGAATCGTAGCATGCCTTCGCGCTTCCGCAAGGCGCACGGGCGCGCGCTTTCTTGCAGGCGAACGGAAGAACGGATCTGCGGTCTCCCGGCGTTAGCGGGGTTTCGAACGCAGAATGACGCCGCTGGCGTGTCCGATCTCGCCCACGTCGCCACCCGAGGCCGAGTCGGTCATGTTCTGCTGGACGACTCCGCGGTACTGGTCGGGGACATTGACCGCCTCGAGCCCATATTCGCGCTCCGCGATGTCGATGAGGACCCGGGCCGGTGATTCGCCGGCGCTGATGGAATACACCCGCTTCTTGTATGCTGCCGAGATCTTTTTCGCGGTGGTCTCGTCAGCCTCAAAGCCGCAAATCTCGTGCAGGAAATAGTGGATGACATTCCAGCCGCTCAGCGGCCCCAGCAGGATCTCAGACTCGGTCACGCCAAATTGATCCAGTGGATGGGCCTCGTAGACGCTCGCGTCGTTCAGCACGGCTTTTGCGTGGACGCCGGCGGTATGCGTCCGGTTTGTGAGGCTGACCGGCTCCTTGCCCGGAACAAGCTTGCGCATCTTGTCGGCCAGCATCACATTCAAGGGGTAGGAGGCGCGCAGGTGATAGCCATCCAGGCGATCGTAGTCTTTGTCGATGAAGAGGTTGTACAGAAGGGCGGTCACCGAGGTGATCCCGCTGCGTTCGGCGATGCCCAGGATGGTCGTATTCATGTAGCGCATCCCGGCCCGGCAGGCCTCCAGCGCATTGACCAGCGAGAACCCGCGGTCGTCGTGGAAGTGGCCCTCCAACTCCACAGATGGATAGCGCGCCCGAAGCGCCCGCACCCGCGCTGCGACCAGTGAAGGTGTCGCGACGCCGACGGTGTCCGGAGTTCCAAACCGGTCGACGCAGGGCGCCACCTCGTCATACACCCGGAACAGGTCGTCCGCTGAAGTGCGAAAGGCGTCCTCGCCGCTGAAGCGCAGAACCAGGTCGGGGTGGTTTCGGCGGACATCCTCGAGCAGCACCCGGGCGCTGCGGGCAATCTCGCCAAGGTCGCGGCCATGATTGTGGGCTCGCGACTGCTCCGATGTGCCCATGTAGAAGTTCAGCCCGTCAAAGCCGGCTTTGACGGCGGCTTCAACGTCGGCCGGGTGAGTGCGGACGTGGGCGAGCAGAAAGGTGTAGCCCTT
Organism: Anaerolineae bacterium; assembly: GCA_046594095.1. Lineage (GTDB taxonomy): Bacteria > Chloroflexota > Anaerolineae > J036 > Brachytrichaceae > Brachythrix. The sequence continues at coordinate 2,924 of JBKJQK010000123.1, forward strand.
CTGGACCACGAGCTCGTCGCGGGCCTGGCGGATCACCTCGAAGTCGGCGGCCTCCTGGGGGCTGACAACTGGCGCAAAGAGCTCGATGAACTTGACCCCGTACTCAATCAGAGCGCGGGTGACCTCGACTTTGTCGTCGGTGCTGAAGAAATACTTGAAGTGGTCGTGCAGCAGCGGCGACTGGGTGCCATCCCGCAGGGTGGTGTCGATAATCTCCAGGCTGCGCGGCCGGAAGTGGCGGAAGCTCAGGGCGACGGTCATGGCAAATCAGCCGAGAAGGCCGGTCAGGGCGCGCCGAAGGACGCGCACCCCGCGCTCATACTCGGCGATTTCGACGTGCTCGATGGGGGTGTGATCGAGGGTTGAGTCGCCCGGTCCGAAGGCGACGGTCGGGCATTTCCAGAAGGGGGCGACCACGTTCCAGTCTGAGGTGCCGGTCTTGTCGTAGAAAACCGGGCGGACCTTCTCGGCCCGGATGGCATCCACAAATGCGCGGGCCAGAGGCGAGGTCCGATCGGACTTCACGGCGGGCTCGTTGCCGCGGAAAGAGATGGTGGACAGCGTCTTGTCCAGCGTGCTTGCCTGCTTGAGTGTCTCGAACTCATCCAGGATGCGTTTTTGCAACTGGCCTGGCGTGATCTCGAGCGGGAGCCGGAAGCCGATGAAGACATCGCACCATTCGCGCATCCCGTCGTCGCCCGAGCGGATATCGCGCAGCTTGGGCAGGATCATGTCAAACGCCTTCTGTTTTTCACCGTTATACAGCTCAGCGAAGCTGCGCAGGCTGTTCCACATCTTCACGGCGTACTCGCTTGGGTTTGGGCCGGGCCGGGCCGTGTGTTGCGATGTTTGCTCGAGATGCGCTTCCATGAGGATGCGGCCCTTGTAGCCGGTGGTGATTCCCTCGCTGCCGCTCGGCTCGCCAATGATCAGCATCTCGGGGGCATATTGGGTAATGACATAGCGCGCGCCTTTGGCGTATGGGCTTTCTTCGCCGGTTGCGCCGATCACGACGATCTGCCAGCCCTCCGGAACGGCGGGCAGCCCGCGGCTGAGCCGCTCCCCCGCCCAAAGGCTGGCCGCGGTAATGAAGGCGCACAACGGTCCTTTGGCATCAACTGACCCGCGGCCAAATAACTTGCCATCTTCGATTCGGACGGGAACTTCGCCCGCCACCGTATCAATGTGCCCTAGAAAGACAAGCTGGCGCGGACCGGCGCCCAGAATCCCGACCGCGTTGTCGGCGTCGTCGACAAATGCGCGGTCAAACCCCAGCTTTGCCATCTCGCGGCTGAGAAACAGCGCAACGTCGCGCTCCTCGCCGCTGACGGAACGGATTCGGACGCATTGTTCCAGCAGGCTGATCATGACGGGTTGGCGAGCACGCGCGCGGTAATCTCGACCACCCGGTCAATCTGCTCGCGGGTGATGACCGCCGGCGGCAGGAAGCGCAATACGTTCAAGCCGGCCGGGAGCGCCAGCACGCCCTCCGCCTGGAGCGCCTTAAGATAGGGGGCCACCCGGGTCCGAAGCTCGACGCCGATCAGAAGGCCGCGGCCGCGGACTTCCTTGATCATCGGGGAGTTGATTTCCTCGAGGCGCTCCATGAAATAGGCTCCCTTTTCGGCCGCCTGAGTGGGCAGGTCAAGACGGATCATCTCTTTGAGCGACGCGAGGCCCGCCGCGCAGGCGAGCGGATTGCCGCCGAAGGTGCTGCCGTGCGTTCCCGGGGCGAGGTTTCGGACCGCATCGCCGATGCCGACCGCGCCCATGGGCACGCCGCCGCCGATAGCCTTGCCCATCGGCATAAGATCTGGGGTGACGCCCGAACGCATGCAGGCAAACCACTGGCCCGTGCGCGCGAAGCCGGTCTGCACTTCATCGATGATCAGCAACGCCCCGCGCCGCGTACAAAGCTCACGGGCGCCCCGCAGATAGGCGTCGTCGCCCGGATGCACGCCGCCTTCACCCTGGACTGCCTCGAGGATCACCGCCGCGGTCTGCTCGGTGACCGCTTTGTCGAGGGCCTCCAGGTTGTTATAGGGGACGTGACTGAACCCGGACAGCAACGGCTGAAAGGGCTCGCGGTATTTCGGCTCGAAGGTCGCGGACAACGCGCCCATGGTCCGGCCGTGGTATCCGCGCACGGTTGAGACGAAATTGGTCCGGCCGGTGCTGAGCCGGGCGAACTTCAGGGCGGTCTCATTGGCCTCGGCGCCCGAGTTGCACAGAAAGAACCGGTTGAGACCAGCCGGAACAACCGTGCTGAGCAGCTCTAGAAACTCCGCCCGAACGTCATTGTAGAAAATCTCGGGGCAGGAGATCAGTGTCTGGGCCTGAGCATAGATTGCCCTCGCCACAGCCTCATTGGCATGCCCGAGCGTGCTCACTCCCTGGCCCGACACGCAATCAATGTACTCGCGATCTTGTTTATCCCACAGCGTGGCGTCTTTGCCGCGCGCAAGAACAAGATCGCGTTTGGCGTATACGCCTGATCCGAGACGTGACTCACTGTCCATGATTCTTTGTTGTGTATGCGTTGAGACCGCCAGAAAGTGCCGACCACGCCGGCGCATCATACACCGGCCCATGCCCAACCTGACGACTTCCCAACGGTCGAGCAATCGTCAAGCGCGAGGCCAGGGTGGCCGTTAGTCTCAACGCGGTTGCAGGTTTGCGAGCCACACTCGCGCAAGGAAGGCGAACAAATATGGATGAACGCGTGACCTATGACGTCAAGGGCGGGGTTGCCGCCCTGATGCTGAATCGGGCGGAACGGCGGAATGCCATCGACCGGTGGATGCTGCAGTCGATGATCGCGGCGTTGCGCCAGGCCAACGAGGATCCCGCCGCCCGCGTCGTCGTCCTTACCGGCCGCGGGCGCGGTTTCTGCGCCGGCCTTGACATGGTTGAGAATCGATCGTTATCGGCGGACGCGGGCGAGGAGTACTCCCGGATGTGCGGACAGCTCCTGCTGCGCGCGGTCACGTCGCTGCGCAAACCGCTGATCGTCGCTGCGCACGGGGTCTGCAGCGGGCTGGGCGCGTCGCTCGCGCTGGCTTGCGATATGCGGATCATGAGTGACGAGGCGGTGCTGGATTCAGGCCCCGCCGATGGGAGCTGGGTGCCGGAGGCCGGAATGTCGTGGTTTCTGACCCGCCATTTGGGTTACGGGCGCGCGTTCGATGTAGTGGCCCGGCGCGACAGGTTGACCGCGTTGCGTTGTCTCGAGCTCGGTCTGGCCAGCGAAGTGCTCCCCCGTGAGCGGCTCATGACCGAAACGATGGCAGTGGCGGCCGTTATGGCCGCCCAGCCCGCGGCGACCCTGACCTGCGCCAAGTCCGCGCTGCGAGAGGCGATGGGGATGACACTTATGGACGCAGTCGCAAGCGACGCGCATTTGCGTCGGCTCGAGCGCGAGGCGGTGGAACTTCCGGTTCTGGCCGAACGGGCCGCCACGGCGCTCGACCTCGCTGGCGGACGCGACAGCGGTTCAAATCGCTAGCGGGAAATCACCGTTCCGCGGCCGGCCATCGCCGCGCGGACGGGGCCCGCGGCGCGCGCGTCGGCGAAGATGACCTGTTCAACCCCGCCGGCAATGGCCTCGCTGGCGCCGAGGACTTTCTTCTTCATTCGGCCCTCGGCGAATGACAGCGCCTCGTCCAGTTCGCCGAAACGGATCGACGCGATCAGGCTGTTCTCGTCGGGGAAGCGCTTCAGCAGGCCGGGAACGTTGGACAGGATGATGAGCTGGCGCGCGCCAAGAGCGGCGGCCAGCGCCGCGGCGGCCCGATCCCCGTCCACATTGATCGCCTCGCCGTCATTGCTGCACGCGGGTGGGCTGACGACCGGGGTGTAGCCCGCGCCGATAAGCAGTCGCAACAGACCGGCATTGACCCGCTCGACCTTGCCCGTGAAGTCGTCCCGGACCAGAATCTGCCGGCCGTCCTCGACCGCTCGCACCGACGACTTGCGCGGGCCTTCGAACAGCCGCCCGTCCATCCCGCTCAGTCCCACGGCGTCGACGCCGCGCTTTTGCAGGCGCTCGACGATCCGGGTGTTCATCTTGCCGGCATAGACCATCGCAAAGATGTCGAGCGTCTCGGCATCTGTATAGCGCGAGGTATAGCCCTGCGGCGACGTGAGCGTGCGGGGTGGCTTGCCCAGGGCGGTTGAGATTCGGTTGGTCTCATCTGATCCGCCGTGGACGAGGACGACCGACTGGCCGGCCTTGACGAGCTCGGCGACGTCATCGCACACGAGGTCGTAGTTGATCCCGGCCGATCCGCCGACTTTGATGACAACCGGCTGAGTTTGAGTAAAAACGTTTGGCATTTTGCGCGGGGATGGGCGGAACTACGGGTGCAGGCCGGTGAATTCGAGCCCGGCGCGTTCGTCAAAACCGCGCATCACATTCAGGCACTGCGCAGCGCTGCCGGCCGCGCCCTTGACCAGGTTGTCGATGGCGCAGAAGAGGGTGAGCTTCATCCCGCCTTCGCTCAGGGCGAAGCCGACGTCAGCCCAGTTGCTGCCGGCCAGGATCTTGGGCTCGGGCAGTCGGAAGATTCCGGTCGCGGTTTTGACAATGCGGACGAACGGCTCATTCCGGTAGCAGTCTCGAAAGGCCTTCCAGACCGTCTTGTCTTGAAGCGGCGTTTTGGCGAAGACGTGGACGGCTGCCGTGGCGCCGCGGACCATCTCGATGGAGGTGACGGTCAGATGCACGCCGGCCGTTGGGATGGTAGCTCCGACCGCCGTCAGCATCTGCTCGACCTCGGCAGTGTGGCGATGGCCGGCGGGGGCGTATGGGCGAACGGCGCCGCTCCGCTCGGGGTGGTGCGACGCGTCCGACGCTACAGCGCCGCTCTCGCTACTGCCGACTTTGACGTCGCTGACGATCGGCATGGCGGGATCCAACAGCCCTGCGCGGGCCAGGGGCATGAGGGCGAGATTGGTGGCGGTGGCGTTGCAACCGACACCGCTCGCAAAGCGGGCCCCGCGAAGTCTTTCGCGTGTGAGCTCGGGCAGGCCGTAGACAAAGCGTTCGACCCAGGCGGGGGCGGGGTGGGGGGCGCCGTACCATCGGGCATGGGTGGCCAGATCCGAGAGGCGGAAGTCGGCGCTCAAGTCAATGATGGTTTCAGCGAGACCCGCCCACCGATCAATCTGCAAGGAAGCTTCGCCGTGCGGCAGGCACAGGAAGACCACATCGCACGGTTTGACGTCCTCGGGACGGATGAATTGTAGGTTGCCGGCCGGCGTTCCGCGCAGGTTGGGGTGGGCGGCGTGGGCAAACTCGCCCATCCGTGAGCGCGAGGTGATCTGGGTGACCTCAACATGAGGGTGCCCGCTGATCAGGCGGAGCAATTCGCCGCCGGTGTAGCCGGTCCCACCGACGATGGCGACGCTGAGTTTGGCCATGAGGAGCTATCTGGCGGCGCGAATCACGTACTCCACCATCAGCCCCGGAATGTCCACGCCCGTGGCCGGCACGCTGTTGCGGAACTCCATGGTGTGGTTGACCTCGTTGACCAGCAGGCCGCGCTCTGGGTCCTCAAACAAATCGACCGCGACGATCCCGCCGCCGACCGCTTTCGCCGCAGCCAATGAGATACGCTCGAGCTCGGGGGTGACCGGGCAGTTGCTGGCTTTTCCGCCGAGGTGGGTGTTGGTGATCCAGTGCGCGGAGGTGCGATAGATGGCCGCCACGCACGCATTGCCGATGACGAATGAGCGGATGTCGCGCTGGGGTTTGGCCACCAGCTCCTGGACGTAGTAGATGTGCTGCTGATAGCCGCCCAGTTCGTCGCGCAGGTTGACGACCGCTTCGGCGGCGTCCCGGTCGTTTACCCGGACAACCCCGCGCCCCCACGAGCCGACGACCGGCTTCAACACGCACGGGTACCCAAGGGTTTCGATCGCCATAAGCGCCGACTCGGGGGTGAAGGCCATCAGGACCCGGGCAGTCGGCACGCCTTGTTCGATC
>JBKJQK010000131.1:0-10332 GCA_046594095.1 Anaerolineae bacterium
AGCCGACGCGATGGCCGCGTTGAAGACCCTGCCGCTTGTGGCGTAATGCCGTTGGTCGCTCAGCCAGCCTAAGGGTCGTCATTCCCGCGAATGCGGGAATCCATACCGATGCAGCCGAATGCGCCGCTGGAAGCTGGATACTTGACGGCGCTACGTGTGGATTCCCGCTTTCGCGGGAATGACGACTGAAGGGGGAAAGCGGCGATGGAAGCCGGATACTTGACGGCGTTACGTGTGGATTCCCGCTTGCGCGGGAATGACGACTGAAGGGGCGAATGCGCCAATCGAAGCCGGATACTTGACGGCGCTACGTGTGGATTCCCGCCTTCGCGGGAATGACGACTGAAGGGGCGAATGCGGGAATGACGACCAATAGTTAACGGCTGCGAACGTTATCAGGAGGACAACAATGAGCGAAGTGGGACTGACCTGGGCCGAGCTGGACACGCCGGCGCTGTGGATCGACCTTGACAAGACCGAGCGCAATATCGCGAAGTTCGCCGCGCACTTCAAGTCGGCAGGCGTGGGCTGGCGCCCGCACACCAAAGGAATCAAGGTCCCGGCCATCGCCCATAAGCTGCTCAAAGCCGGCGCGATCGGGGTGACCTGCGCCAAGGTCAGCGAGGCCGAAGTCATGGCCGCCGCCGGTATCGCCGACATCCTGATCGCCAACCAGATCGTCACGCCCCAGAAGATCGCCCGGCTGGTCAACCTGCGGGCCTGGTCGAATGTGAAGGTGTGCGTCGACAACCCGCAAAACGTCGACGCCCTGGCCACGGCCGCGCGCGCGCGCGGGGTGACACTCGGTGTGCTGATCGAGGTCAACACCGGGATGGAGCGCTCGGGTGTGCTGCCCGGCGAGCCAACTCTGGAGCTCGCCAAACGTATTCAGGCGTCCAAAGGCCTGCATCTGGCCGGGCTGATGACCTGGGAGGGCCACAACCTGAGCTTTGCCGACCCGGACGAGAAGCGGCGCGGGATCGAGCGCAGCATCGCCCAGTTCCTCGAGACAGCGGCGCTGTGCCGGGCGAACGGCCTCACAATCGAGATCCTGAGCGCGGGCGGGAGCGGCACCTACAAGGTCACCCCGTTCATCAAGGGCATCACCGAGACTGAGGCCGGCGGCGGGATTTTCTGCGACCTGACTTATCAGAGCTGGGGGATGGACTTCGAGCCGTCGATCTTCGTCAAAGCGACAGTAACCAGCCGGCCGGCCGCACAACGGATCATCCTCGACTGTGGCTTCAAGAGTCTGCCCCGCGGCTTCACCAGCGCGCAACTGGTGGGCGTGGAGGGTGTGGTCAGCATCGTGCATTCGGCCGAGCACGGCATCGTGACCCTGGACCGGCCCAACGAAGCGCGCCGGGTCGGCGACGGGATCGACCTGATCGTCGGCTACAGCGACGCGACGGTCTTCGCCCACGACACGATGTTTGGTCTGCGCGGCGGGGTGGTCGAGGCGGCCTGGCCGATTCTGGGGCGTGGGAAAATCCAATAGGGAGGAAAACCAACCATGCGAAAGATCATCGTGTCCGAATTCATATCGTTGGACGGGGTCATCCAGGCGCCGGGCGGGGCGCAGGAGGACACCGAGGGCGGATTCACCCACGGTGGCTGGACCTGGCCGTACTGGCACGACGACATTGGCGCCCTCTTTTTTGAGTCCATGAGCGCGTGCGACACGCTCCTGTTCGGGCGCAAGACCTGGCAGATCCACGGCGGCGCCTTCGAGCCCATGGTGGGCGACTCGTTTGGCGACACGATGAACAACATGCCCAAAGTGGTTGTCTCCACGACCCTGACCTCGGCTGCGGCCTGGCGCAACTCACGGATCATCGGCCACAACGTGATCGAGGCCGTGCGCGCGCTCAAAGAAGGCCCGGGCAAGAACATCCTGATGGACGGCAGCAGCGTCCTGATCCATGCCCTGGCGCAGGCGGACCTCATCGATGAGTACAGCCTGCTGGTGTATCCGGTCGTGCTGGGATCGGGCAAGCGCCTCTTCCCGCCGGGATTCCACCAGAAGCTGAAGCTGATCTCGACCAGCGCCATCCCCTCCGGCGTGGCGCATCTCCTCTATCAGCCCGCGCGGGAGTAAGCCGCGGGCGGAGTTTGGGGCGGCAATCAGAACGCTTTGGCGTCGCTTTGCCGCACTGGGCCACGAGTTAGCGGTCTGACCGCCAGGACGAACGCCCGGGCGGGCGATGGGTTAGCGGTCAGACTGCTTTGGCGTCGGCTCGTTACTCGGCCACGGGTAAACGTTCTGACCGGACCGGGTTAAGCAAATCGAACGGCGCGGCCGGCAAGATCATCGTAACGTCGTTCCGCCCAACGCTGGCCAGGACGAAGCCCTACTCCGACCCCCGCGGCTTCAGCGGGCCAGCGCCTGCGCCAGATCTTCCAGCGCCACGACCGGAATCTCGACTCCCGCGCTGAGCGCCTGGGCGGCGTTGGCGTCTTTGAAGCCCGTGCCGGTCAGCACGCACACGATCTCGTCCTCAGGCCGCAGCCTCCCGGCCGCGACATCCCGGATGACCGCCGCCAGCCCGGCCGCCGAGGCCGGCTCGCAGAAGATGCCTTCCTGCTGGGCAAGCATGCGCTGGGCCGTCCAGGTCTCCTCATCCGGGACTGTCGTCGCCCAACCGCCCGAGTTGCGCACGGCCGCCAGGGCCAAGTCGCCGTCGGGCGGGGAGGTGAGCTGGATGCCACTGATCTTGCAGTCGCATGACGCGATCGGCCGCATCTCTCGGTCCTCGCGCCAGGCCTGATTGATCGGATCGCAACCTTCGGCCTGGACGCAGATCATCTTCGTCGGGTGGGCGCCACCCAGGGCTTGCGCGCGCCATTCCTCAAAGCCTTTGTGGATGGCGCTGAGCAGCCCGCCGCCGCCGCTTGGAACATACACGCAGTCAGGCATCCGGCCCATCTCCTCGGCCACCTCAAAGGCAATCGTCCGGGCGCCCTCCATCCCAATCGGGTTGAAGGCATGGGCGGTGATCTGCATCGCCCACCCGTTCGCCTCGCACACGGCCCGGACCATCTTGAAGGTGTTCTTCTCCACCTCAGGGAACCGGCCGAGACCCTTGATCGACACCGCCCGCGGCCCGTAGGCCAGAATCTGGACCAGCTTGGCCCGCGGCGCGGTCTCGAGCGTAATGATCGAGCCGGTCATCCCGGCCCGCGCCCCATATGCCGCCAGGGCCGCCCCGGCATTTCCGCTGCTGGTGGCCGCCCACCCGCTCACACCCAGCTCGAGCATGCGCGACAGCCCGACCGCGGCGATGCGGTCCTTGTAGCTGCCGGTCGGGTTGGCCCCTTCCATCTTGAAGCGCAGGTTGGGCAGGCCGAGCTTCTTCGCCATCGCCCGGCTGCGGATAAGCGGGGTGCCGCCCTCGCCCAGCGTCAGCGCGTTATCGGGATCGGTCACCGGCAGGATCGGGGCATAGCGCCACATCCCGCGCCGGGCCGGGTCGACCAGCGGCTTTCCCGGCCCAAAATCGTAGTCGACGGTCAGGGCCAACCCGCAGGCCGCGCACTGGCTGGCCATTGGGTTGGCGCTGACGGTTGCGCAACTCGAACAGCGGAGCGTGAAACGGGGCGCGCCGTTACTTGCAGCGGATGTCATCCCAGCCGAATTCCTCGAGGCGCTGCTGCATGGCCTTGAACTTCTCGGCCGAGAGCGTGCGCAGCGGCAGCCGGGCTGGGCCGCAGTCGATGCCGCACAGCTTGAGCATGGCCTTACCTGCCGGGCCACCGCCGAAGTCGAGCAGGACCTGGACGCTGTCGCGGGCCCGGGTCATCTCCTTGATCGCGGTGGCCAGGTCGCCCTTCTCGTAGGCGGCGATGACGCGGTTGTAGACCGGGGCGCTGTAGTTGAACGAGCTCCCGATCGCGCCGTGCGCGCCGGCCACCAGGCCGCTCAGCAGGATTTCGTCTCGCCCAAACAACATGTTCGGGGCCGCGGGATGGTTCACGCAGTTGGCGAACTCCATCAGGCCCTCGTCGGTGAACTTGATCCCGGCGAAGGTCGGGATGCGCTCGCGGGCCATCTCGATGTACTTCACCATGTTGAAGCGCACACTGGTCAGCACCGGGATGTGATAGTAGAAGTAGGGCGTCTCGGGCGCCTTGCCCGCGACCGCCGCGCACCAGTCGACCAGGTCTTCGAGCGTTCCCGGACGCAGCACGCTCGGGCAGACCGTGCCGATGGCGTGCGCGCCGGACTTGCCCGCGTGCTCGGCCATGGCCTGCGCGTCGCCCAGGCTGTTGTGGCCGACGTGGGCGATCAGGGCGAGAGAATCCCGGCCGACCTCGCACCAGCGCTTGAAGTGGCGCATTCGTTCGTCAGTGGTCATGCTCACGCCTTCGCCGGTGCTGCCGCACACAAACACGCCCTTCACGCCGTTGCGGACGAGCAGTTCGGCGTGGGCGGCGATCGGATCCAGGTTGAGCGAGCCATCCGGGTTGAAGGCGGTGTAGGTGGCCGCGATCAGGCCGCTGAGTTTGTAATTCATCATGATTTGGTAATTCCTTGGGGTTGGGTCAGGTGGACGAGGCCGTCGCCGGCGTTGACGCGATGCAGCGCGCGGAGCAGGATGACCACACCGTCGTGGTCGGCTCGCACGGTTGCCAGCGTCTCACCGATGAGGTTGTAAATGGCGCCAAGTTGTTGCCCAGCAGTGACGGATTGAAGAAGTTCGACTTCGCCCCGGAAGTGACCGGCGCAAGGGGCGTTGATGACCTGGTCGAGGTTGCCATCACCGATCAGACGGTGGCGCGGCGCCTCATGAGAGGGCGCGCCCTCGAGCATGTTCAGATGCCGCATGACGTTGAAGACACCCCGGACAAAGCAGGCCAGCGTCTCATGGCTGACTCGCCCGCCGCCAGGCGCCTCGGTATACATGCACGGCACGCCCAGCGTATCGGCTGCGCTCAGGCTGCGCCCAGGCGCGACCGGCGCGGGATGGGCCCACATGACCGGGGCGCCAAACGCCTCGGTCAGCGCCCGGTTCGCCTGATGCAACGCAGAATCGCTGTGGGTATAGCCCGCCAGCGTCGGGATCTTGTAGGCCACCCCGCCACTGTGGATGTCGATCAGCGCCGCCGCGCCGCGCATGACATGTTCGGTGAGCATCCAGGCAATCTGCTCGGTCAGGGTGCCATCGCGCTTGCCCGGGAAGACCCGGGCCAGGTTGGCGCCATCAACCGGGCTGGACCGCGTGCAGACTTCATACGCGGGAACGTTACACACGGGGACCATCACGAGCTCGCCGCTCAGGGCCGCCGGGTCGATCTCGTCGAAGACGCGCTGGATGACCTCGGGGCCGTCGTATTCGTCGCCATGCACGGCGCCAAAGACGGCCAGGCGCGGCCCGGTCGGCGCGCCCGTGACGGTCAGCAGTGGCAGACGCCACATACTGCCATCCGCCCGGGGCGCGACGTCAAGCCATCCGCGTTCTTTTTTCATCGTCATTGTGAGTATTTGCGAAGATGGCCCTCACCCAACATCAAATATCCTCATCGTATATCGAGTTGTTACCCACTCAGGGGAAAGCATCTTGGGCTCGTCATCATCAATCCGCTATGACGCCTGGACGGTGTTCTCGAGCATGCCCAGCCCATCGATTTCGCAGCGGACCACGTCGCCGGCGTTCAGGTAGGTGCTCGTCGTCGCGCCCACCCCGCTCGGCGTGCCGGTCGCGATGATGTCGCCCGTTTGCAAGGTGACCAGCCGTGAGCAGAACGCGATCGTGTCAGCGATGTCGAAGATCATCTGCCCTGTGACGGCTTCCTGGCGTTTTACGCCGTTGACAAACAGCCGCATCGTGAGCGCGTGCGGGTCGGCGATCTCATCGGCAGTGACCAGATATGGACCCATCGGGCCGGAGTTGTCCTGCCACTTGCCCATCAGCCAGTCGAACCAGCCGTCACCATCGCGCACATCGCGTCCATCGGCAATGACCAATGTGCGGCTGGAGATGTCGTTGTAGACCGCGTAGCCGGCCACGTGCTTGAGCGCATCCTCGGACTTGATCAGCTTGCCGGGTGTCCCGATGACGACCGCCAGCTCGAGCTCATAGTCAACGGTCTTGGAAATCTCGGGCAGCAGGATCGCGGCCTTGTGCCCGACCAGGCTCGTGATCGGCTTCATGAACACGCGGGGCGTGATCTTGGCCTTGGTCACGGCCTGTCCGCCGCTTTCCTGGATGTGGGCCTGATAGTTGCCGGCCAGGCACAGGATCTTGGGCGGATTCGTGAGCGGCGCGTCAAACGTGACTGCGCCTTCTGGCGTGCCAGGCAGCTTATGCGAGACGGCGTAGGCCAGCGCGCGGCGGGCGGCGGTCAGACCGGCCTCGCCCTGCTGGAGCAAGCCAAGCACGCTGCCGGCGAGCTTCTCACCGCTGGCGGCCGCGGCTGCGCCGAGATCGTAGACGACGCCGTCCTCGACGGCGCCCATGCGGGCCGAAATGGCCGGGGTGGAATAGGTCACGAGCTTCATGGTTTGTAGATCATCTCCAGTAATCGCGCGACGCTGAGCGCGTCTTCGCCGGTCGCAACCGGCGCGCCTTGAATAAAACGGCGGACAAAGGCCTCGCCGTGGACACCGCCATACGCGGGGGACTCGGGCAGTTCGTAGGAAACTGTCCGGCGAGGAGCGAACACCCAGTCCGGATGAGTGCTCTCGAAGTTGACCACCGGCGGCACCTGCATTGGCATCCACCATACCCGCCCGAGCCGGCCAATAAAGGCGAGATAGGTGTCGTTGCCGGACCGGTTGTAGTAGCCGCCGCCACTCTGGGCCAGCACATAGCCGCAATTCAGCCCGCCAACCGCGCCACTCGCAAACGACAGTTGGACGGAAGCCACGTCCTCGACCTCGATCGGCTCGCCGCTGCGAGTGGCGGTCCCGCCCGTCGCGGCGATGATGCGCTCGCCCGTGACAAATTGGGCCAGATCGAGATAGTGGCAGCCTAGCCATTGCAGCACGCCACCGCCGGCCTGATCCTTGTGGAAGAGCCAGTGATTGGTGTCGCGGAATTTGGGCTGGGTGGTGAAGTAGCGCATCTCAACCGCCATCAGCTCGCCCAGGTAACCGGCGGCCACAAACTCGCGGGCGGCGACGACTGCCGGATGGGTCCGGTTCTGATAGCACACCCCGAGCGGCACGCCGGCGATTTTGGCCATCTCAACGATGGCGGCCGTCTCGGCGGCGTTGCGGCCGATCGGTTTTTCGGCCAACATCGGCTTGCGCGCGCCCAGCACCCGGGCCGCGACGGTCAGGGCCCGGTCGTTGCGCGGGCAGGCCAGAACAAAGTCAATCTGACGGTCGCGCAGGACGGTGTCCAGATCGAGGCTGATCCCAGTGACCTTGTCGGGGTGCGCGCGCATGACTTCCCCAAGCAGCAATTCATCCTCGAGCGCACACGCGCACAGATGGATGTTGGTCACCTCGGGGAGCGCCTGCAAGGTGCGCAGATGCCCAATGAAGTGCGGGTTTTCCGGGCCGATCAGAAGCGCATTCATCAGGCAGGGAACTCGGCATCGACCAGAACTTTGGCGCTGCCCTTTGCGTGGGAGTCCAGGATGGCCATCAGGACCGCCAGCGTTTGGCGCGCCATTCGCGGAGTCGACAGCGATGGCGGAGTGCCAGTGTCAAGCGCATGAATCAGCTCGGTCAGCGTGCCCAGTTCGCGCTCGGCCGTCCAATCCTCATGCCCGATTGTCTCGGTGACGGTGATTGCCGCTCTGGTTGACGTCGCTTGCGGGCCGTCGACGCGGTGAATCGAGATCTGCTCGTCGCTCGTCGACCGGACGACGGCATTTTCAAAGATCAGCTCAAAGGCGCCCGTCGAGATATTGCCCTTGGCCATCAACAGGCTGGCCCGGACGCCGTTGGCGAACTTGATATAGGCATTAGCCGAGGGCTCGCTGGAGATGGCAGTTCCGCCATCGCCGCGATAACGGTCAAAACCGTCAAAGCCGTCTTCGAGCTCGGCGATCACCCACTCCGGCCGGGCATCGGCCAGAAAGCACAGCATGTCGACGATGTGGGTGCCATTCCGGAACATCATCGCCCGCGAGTGATATTGCGTCGCGGTCACAAGCTGGAGCTTGCCATATGTCCGAGCCCGCACAAGTTCGCGCAGCCGGTGGAAAGTTGGCAGCCAGCGCCGGGTGTGGCTGACCGTCATCGCGACCCCGTACTTTTCCACGGCCTCGATCATCCGGTCGGCATCCGCGACCGTCGTGGCGATGGGCTTCTCGCACCAGATGGCCTTGACGCCCGAATGGGCGGCGTGAACGACGATGTCGGCGTGCTTGTCATCGGGCGTGATCACGCTGACGATGTCGGGCTTCTCGGTTGCCAGCATCTCGCGGAAGTCGGCGTATAGCCTGGTGTCGGGATGCTTGTCACGCCAGGTGGCGTTGAACTTCTCGATCGCGGCAGGCATCAGATCGCACACACCGACGAGCTTGACCTGCCGATGAGCGGCGTAGGCGGCTACATGCGAGCGAGGCATGGGATCGGCCGCCGGCAACGCCGCCGGCCTGGGCGAGCGCCCCTGCGAAATCTGGCTGAGGCCGATGACGGCCGCGGTGTAGGTTTTCATTCTGAAGGGAAATCCCCGCCACCCGGCGGGCCTATTTGGATTTGGGATCGACAGCGTCGCGGAGCGCGTCGCCGATAAAGTTGATGGAGACGACAGTCAACACGATAAAGATGCCGGGCGCGAACCACGCCCATGGCAGGTTTTCGAGAATGTCGAGGCTGCGGGCCGTCTCGACCATATTGCCCCAGCTCGGCGTGGGCGGCTGAACGCCCTGGCCCAGAAAGCTCAGCCCGGCCTCGAGCAGGATCGCGTTGGCGATACCGAAGGTCGCAAAGACAAGCAGGGACGCAAGCGTCTGGGGCAGGATGTGGACGAACATCCGGCGGGCCTTGCTCGCGCCCAGGCTCTCAGCCGCGACGACATAGTCAGCATTGCGCAAGACCAGCGTCTGCCCGCGGATCAGCCGAGCGAGTTGTGGCCAGGTGAGCAGACCGATGACGGCCATGATCCCGTAGATCGTGGCGTCCGAAGGAAGCAGGTTGGCCACAATCGGAACAGCGGCCATAATGATGATGATCGGCGGAAAGCTCATGATCACGTCGGTCAACCGCATCACGATGTTGTCGATGAGACCCCCATAGAAACCAGACAGCAGGCCCAGCACGGTCCCAATCGACACCGAGAGCGTGACAGCAACGAGGCCGACCAGAAGCGAGATGCGCCCGCCGTAGATCGTTCGAGAAAAGACATCCCGTCCCGTGCGGTCGGTGCCGAAGATGTGCTCGGCGGTGGGCGGTTTGGCCCGGTTGAGCAGGTCGTTCTTGAGCGGGTCAATCGAGGTAAACACCGGCGCCGCAAATGCCAGCAGGGCCATGATGGCAACCACAACGAGACCAACGACGGCGAGTTTGCTTTTCCGAAAGCGAAACCAGGCGCGCGCGCCGGGTGAATTGCTGCGCGTGATCGGAGGCCGGACTGCAAGGGTGGAGGGCATGTTTTCCGGCGCCTTTAGGCGTAGCGAATTTTGGGATTGATCAGCGCATACACAATGTCCGTGAGCAGGTTAAAGATCAGAACTGCCGTCGCCGTAATCAGGGTTACCCCCATCATGAGCGGGAAATCGCGCGAATTCACCCCGTCGATAAAGAGCGAGCCCATCCCGGGCCAGGCGAAGATCGTCTCGGTAAAGACCGCGCCAGCCAGCAGATTGGGAATGGAGAAACCGATCACGGTCACGATTGGGATCATCGCGTTGCTCAGGGCGTGCTTGAGGATGACCGCGCGCTCCGACAATCCTTTGGCGCGGGCGGTGGTGACGTATTGTTCGCTAATGACGTCGAGCATGGCCGCCCGGGTGTAGCGCAGCAGGCTGGCGATGTAATTTGCGCTGAGGATCAGGGCCGGAAGGGCCAGATGATGGATTGTATCGAGGGCGCTCTCTTCCTGGCCGAGCGTATGCATGCCTCCGGCCGGAAATAACCGCAAGCCGAGCGAGAAAACGAATAACGATCCAAGGCCGATCAGAAACGCGGGGGTACTGACTCCGAGAAAGACACCGCCCGTCATAAGCGTGTCGACAAACGAGTACTTCCTCATCGCCGAGTAGATGCCAAGTGGAACGCCCAGGATGATGCCGATTCCTAACGCCGTTGTCATCAACATCAGCGTGGCCGGAATGCGCTCGACGACCAGCTTCAGGACTGGGTCGAAGGTCTTGGTCCGATAACCCAGATTGCCCTGCAACACTTCTCCCAGCCAGTTGGCGTAACGGACCGGCAGG
>JBKJQK010000398.1:0-4511 GCA_046594095.1 Anaerolineae bacterium
CGGCGGAACAGGCGGGTGGAAGAGATCGTGTCGGGCGCGCTTCTGATCTTGGTCGGGGTATTCATGGTTGGGGGCTGGCTCACCGAACTCAGCCGGGGAGTTGCGGGCCTCCAGTCGGCCCTGGAGAGCGACTTTGCGGCGGCGATCGGGTTCACGGGCGTGGGCGCGCCCAGCGTCTTTGTAGCGCTAGCGGCTGGCTTTCTGTCGTTTGCCTCGCCGTGCGTGCTTCCGTTGGTTCCGGCCTATCTCGGCTTTATCTCGGGTTGGGCGGTCAACTCCGCCGAGCGCAGTTAGCGCCTCCACCCATGCGCCGCTGGCTCAAACTCGCCGTCGACATTCTGGTCGGCGCCGTAATCCCAATCTATCTTCTGGAGAACCTCACCGACACGTGGGGGAGCGTGCCAACGTATCTGGTCGCCGCGCTGATCCCCGTGGTGTATGTGTTAATAGACACCTTCTTTGTCACGCGGCGCTTCAATGTAATCACCAGCTTTGGCGCGGCGGGGGCGCTGCTGCGGGGCGCGCTGGCGTTCTGGTTTGTGGATGGCGCCCTGTTTGCGTTGAAGGACAGCGCCGGACTCGCCCTGAACCTGCTCGTGTTTGGCGGCACGCTGGCGATCGGGCGGCCAATCATGCGGTTTTTCATGACTCAGGCGCTCGCACCGGACACACCCGGGAAGAACGCGGCGTTACGGGATGTGCTTGACACACCGGCCCTGAGGCGCGGGATTGGTATGGCCTCTGTGCTTGTCGCCGGCGAGTCGGCCCTGACCGGGATCGCAAACTTCTTGCTGAATCTCAGCATCGTGGTCGCGCCCTTTGGGGATGCGCTATTCAATCGGCAGGTAGCCCAGGTCAACGCCATCACCCGTATCGCTTTCACCATCACAAGTTTTGGCGCGTTTGGACTCGGATTCTTTCTCATCTACCGCGCGCTCTTTGCCGCCCTACCGAGCGAGCCCGGCAAGTCGCAGGAGGACAGCGACCTTTGGGAGCTGATTTTGCGCCGGTTTCGCGGGCCGCCTCCTTCGTGAACTGCCCGTAGTTTTCAATAATCGCATGCCGCGTCAGAAGCCATCGAGCCAATCTATTCGCCTTCCCTGGCGCTCGATGAAGGGAACGACGAACCGGTGACGGTTTCGGGCTGGCGAACGTTACGGTTCGGGCAGATTCAACGTGATCGCGTAGAGAAACCCGATGTGGTTGTGGACCGGATTTGGGGCGAGGGTGACGGCAAATCCGCGCTCGCTCAGAAACCCCGCCAGCCACTTTCCTGTGCCATCGGCCACGCCATCGTGAAACTCCATGGCGATTCGGGCGAGGCACTTCAAGGTGCCATCGGCCGCAGCCTGTCGGAAGATGCCGTATTCCGCCCCTTCGCAGTCCATCTTGAGAAAATCGCAGGTGTTGGCGCCCAGGGCGGCCAACGCTGCGCCAAGCGGCAATTGCTCCACGGTTTCACTTGCCTCGGGCGCACCTTCCCGGGCCGTACTGTGCTGCACCGCGACGCCGGTGCCCAGACTTAGGCGGGTCTGGCCGGCAACGCCCCCAATCGCGAGCCTGCGGGCAAAGACGTTCGTCACCCCGTTCAAGGCAATGTTGCGCTCGAGCAGGGCGAACGATTCGCCAAACGGTTCAAACGCGAGCACCCGTCCGTTGGGAATTCGGGCCGCGACTGAAACCGCAAAATCTCCCAGCCCCGCACCGACGTCGGCGACAGTCCAGCCGTCCTGGATCGGACCGGCGCCGCGCTCGTAGTCGCGATCGAGGCAGGTCTCTTTGAGGACCCAGGCGTCCATCGCGGAACGGGCGGCAAAGCGCGGGCCACCCTTCACCCGGGCCACGAACGGGCGTCCCGTTAGGGCCGAAGCGGCGATTGCGAGCGGGTTGTCGAATCCGGACAGCGCGATGGGGATGGATCGCGTGTAGTAGCGCAGGCGGCGAAACAGGCTCATGGGTGCCGCATATTCTATGTTAGCGCCGCACTAGCGGGGGAGCAGCCAGGCCGGGCGCCAGGCGGACCAGGCCGGCGGGGCGCCTCGTGAAATGAGCGGCGCCGGCATTGTCCACCATGACGATCGAGGAATGGCGATGGGTCCTTCCTTCCCTTCGAGCAACCAGCTGGCAAGATTCCCAACCGTGTATGTCCCGCGGACCTCGATTCGGTTCAGCCGGTAGCGCTGGGCCGCCCGCTGGAGGGGATTGGCCGGCACACCAACGGCGGCGACATAGCCGGCGGCGCGCGCAAAGGCTTCGGCCCGCGCGTCGAGCGACCCCAGCGGGTAAGCGAACACCAGGGGAGCCCCCCCCAACTCGCGCGAGATTGCATTTCGACTCTCGATCGTTTCGATGGCCAGAGAGCCGTCTCCCATACCCGCCATCGGCCGGTGATTGACCGAATGCGAACCGATCGCGTGGCCCCGAGCGGTGAGCTGCCGAACATCGTCCCAACTCATCAAGGTGGCGCCTCTTCCAACCCAGCCCGAGACGACAAAAAACGTTGCCTTGAAGCCAAACTCATTCAAGAGCGGAAGCGCGTTCACATGCTGGTCCCGCCAACCGTCGTCAAAGGTAATCGCAATCGGCTTCGGCGGCAGGAGGTTGCCGCCATCGAGCGCGGCGGCGATCTCCGCGATGGTGACGGACCGATAGCCCTGATCGCGCAACCAGCGCAGTTGATCCGCAAACTGAGCGGTGGTTACGTTAAAGCGCCCTACCCGCGCGGCGCCCACGTGGTGGTACATCAGGATTGGCGCAAAGACGGGCGTGTCGGCCGCCGACCGAGCCTCGGGCGCGCGCGCAACGGCGGGCTCGCGCGGCAGTCCGCCAAACGCCAGCCCAATGATGGCGCTGATGCGGGCGATCCACTGGCTGATGGCCAATCAGACGCCCCAATCTCTAGGGTAGAGAAAATCGACCCCCACTGTCCGCCCGCTGACTTTGGCGATCAGCGGATAGCGCCGCTTGAACTGGTTGCGCCCCACCATACGCCAGATCCGGCGAACGTACTTCTCGTCAAAGCCGAGTTCGATGGCCTCTTCGATTGAATAGCGCAAATCGACCATGACGTGGAGCAGTTGGTCGACTTCGTCATAGCTCAGGCCCATTTCCTGCTCGTCGGTCTGACCTTCCCATAGGTCGGCGGAGGGCGCCTTGTCGATGATGACCCGCGGCACGCCCATCTCCGCCGACAGCGCGCGGATCTGGGTCTTGAACAGGTCGCCGATTGGATTCAGCGCGCAACCCTGATCCCCAAACAGCGTCGTGTAGCCCAGCATCAGCTCGGTCTTGTTGCCCGTGCCGACTACCAGACCGCCGAACAAGGCGCTACGGTCGTAAAGGGTGATCATCCGGCAGCGGGCCATGATGTTGCCGGCGCGCAGGCGATCCATGTTCGGGCTTTGGCGCTGCCACGCATCGACCATGTCCGAAATGTCGACCCGTTCCGTCTCGACGCCGAGCTGGTCAATGACGAGCTGGGCGTGGTCGAAGCTGGTTTGGGCCGAGGCCCGATAGGGCATCCGAACGGCCAGCACGTTCTCCGGCCCAAGCGCTTCGGAGGCAATGAAACAGGACAGGGCCGAATCGATCCCTCCCGACAGGCCGAGTACGGCCCGCTTCAGACCGACCTTCTGAATCTCGTCCCGGACGAAGCCGACCAGGACCTTGCGGGCAACGGCGGCATCCAGGGTGGGAAGTTGTATTCGGCGCATGCGTGTGCGCCTATCCTACCAAGAAGCCGTTCAATCTGCGAAACACCCACTGGGTGCATGATTTCTGAATACCCATGGGAACGGTTAGGCTTCGATCCACGCCCGTAGACGGGCCATTCCAGCTTGAATGTCATCGACGCTGATGCCCGAGTATGCGAATCGGGCGAAGTGATCGGCTTCGCCCGGTATCAGGCGACCAAAGTGCCGCCGGGTGCAAAACGCCACGCCCGCCTTGCGCAGCGCGGCGGTAGCGAAGTCGTTGACATCGGCGAAGCCGCGCCGTTGCATGGCATCGGCGACGTTGACATACAGATAGAAGGCGGCCTGCGGCTTCGTGGCGCGCAATCCGGGAATGGCGGTGACGGCTCCGAAGAGCGCATCGCGACGCAGGCGCAACTGCTCGCGAATGGCCAGCGCTCCCGCGGGATCGCCCCGGAGCGCCTCCACTCCCGCCCACTGGGCGAAGTGGGCGGTGCAGGACTCATCATTGACGTTTAGCTGGGCGAAGATATCGGCCAGCCGCACGGGCGCGATCGCGGCGCCCAGCCGCCATCCCGTCATCGCATACTTCTTTGAGAAGGTATACAGGATGACCGAGCGCTCTTGCATGCCTGGAAGGGAAACAATACTGCGGCTTTCGCCGCTGTAGCGGGTCTCAAAATAGGCCTCGTCTGCGAGCACCCAGAGATCGTGCTGAATCGCGAGCTCTGCCACGCGCTCAAGCTCGGCATCGGTCGCCTCGGCGGCGAGCGGGTTCTGCTGGTTGTTGAAGATCAGAGCCCGGGTGCGCGGCGTTAT
>JBKJQK010000549.1:0-4477 GCA_046594095.1 Anaerolineae bacterium
CCAGTCCGGCAATCGCTAGCGTCGAGACGACCGTGACGAGCTCGCTGCGGGCCTGGCCGGTCAGCGCGGTGATCACGGCCTGTAGCAGCGCCACCGAGCCGAAGTAAATCCCGGCCAGCAGGGCGTAAAGCAAACCGTAGACCAGCGTTCGGCGGATGATGACGTCGATGTCCCAAAGGCGGTAACGCAGAATCGCGATGGTGACTGATATGGGGAAAATAAGGCCGATCAGGGTGAACACATTCCCTGGGATTGGCGAATTCGCGAACAAGTCGCGCGCGGCAAGAAACACGACCAGACCGATCACGTACGCCAATATGCCAAAGAGAAACCATTTTGTCTGTTGGCGCTCCACCATACCGGATACACGTAAATATCGGTAGGTCTGAGCGAAGGCAAGATACCCGAAGACCGGAATGATGAGCAATGGCGCGATTTTGGCGGTTTGGGCATCAAGGGCAGCCGGCAAAACGCGCATCGCGCTGAGATAGTTGACACCCTGAAAGAACACGAACAGAACCACAAACCCGAGCACGAGTCGCGAGCCTCGTCGGGGCGAGGGCTTGCCCGAAGGGAAAAGAAACAACCAATACATCCACAACGGCCACACGAAATATCCGGGAATATCAAGCAGCGCGCTGGCCAGAGCGAAGGGGCGTCCGATGCCCACAGCATGGGCCATATTTGTGGTTGACAGAAGCATGAAGGTGAACGCGGTGAAGACCGCGAATCCATTCCCGGCCCGCAGCAGCACAATTGCGGAGATGACGTAGTACGGCACGACCAACGCCATCGGGTAAAGAATGTCAAAGGCCGCGCTTGTTTCAATCGACATGCCGCGCGCCTCAGCGTTGCGTTGGGCCACTGCGTTGTCAAAGATCACCCGATCGCCGAGGATGTATGGTTCGGTGATCGTGAGCGTGCTGATCCGCTGGTAGAAGGTGGGCAGGCTGATCAGCCAAACAATCCCAAAGAAAACGGCCAGCGCGAGCCAGGCGATGCGGCCGGCGCGCAGCCAGCGTGGCGTGGTCGACCCGGCGGTGGGAGTGGAAAGCCTGTTCACGATTGCGCCTCCGTGATGGTTTTGCGCGGGCCGGCACCGGCGATCCAGACGTGGATGCGCTCCGGCTGCAGGGTCTCCTCGACCGCGTCCATGAGCTGGGCCGCTATCGCCTCCATCTCAACTGCGTCGCGCATTTCGGCCGAGAAGCGGGCCAACGCCTGCTCGGCGTTGAACTTGCGCCGGTAGAAGCGCCGGTCGATGCTCTTCTGAAGGCCGTTTCGCAGTGGCAGGACCAGCCCCGCGATCGCAAGCGTCGAGACGACCGTGACGAGTTCGCTGCGGGTCTGGCCGGTCAGCGCGGTGATCACGGTCTGCAGGAGCGCCACCGAGCCGAAGTAGATCCCGGCCAGGAGTGCGGACAGAAGTCCGTAGACCAACGTGCGGCGGACGATGACGTCGATGTCCCATAGTCGATAGCGCAGAACGGCGATGGCGATGCCGATCGGCAGCACCATCCACATGGTCGACAGCGCCCCGCTAATCAGTCTCCATGTCAGCGCGTCGATCGTGGTTGCGCTTCCGCCCAAGAGCATTACGACAATGATTTGGGATGGAACGAACGCCACGAGCGCCCCCGCCGCGAGGACCACGATCTTGATTTGCTGCTTCTGCGCAATGTCCGACACCTTGAAGTAGCGATAGATCGGTGAGCCCAGCGCGGTCAGGATCAGGCCGAGAATCCCGATCGTCAGCCAGAGCGGCATCGCATTCGAATAGTTGAAGACGAAACCAAGCGAGGTCATTATGACGAGCGCCGGGGCGGCCCATTGGGTCCACCTTGGGACAAATCTCCCATCGGGAAACAGGTAGAAGCAAACAAAGAACATCGGCCAACCAAACCATGAGAGAGGCTCTCTGATTTCGCGCAGAACTGGCAAGCTCGCGCCCGCAGAAGTAAAGAGAGGATTTGTCAAGACCCCGATGAAGATGATCTCGAGACCCAGGAGAAGCGCATACCAGCTGCGCTGTCTGCGAATCACGATGAGCATTCCGACGACAGCGCAAATCAGACCCTGCATGGCACTCAATGCCAAGACATACAGCGCATAGCCCTCAGGAGTCCATCCGAGGGTCTCCAGCCCCGCGTGCATCATATTGGGTGTCCACTTGCTGTTGGGCAGGAGCTCCGTCGGAAGCGTGACCGCGCGCGTGTAGAACGCGAACGCGCCGTAGACGAGCACTGCGACTGACCCGGTCACGAACGCAAGGGTCAATCCGCGCGCCAGCGGAAGCACTTTGCGAAGATCGCGATGGAGAGCTGTGTCGCTGGTCATGGTGATCGTAGGTGCGTTGTTTGTGCTGGTTGAATCCACATCACCATACGCTCGGGCTGCATCGTCTCCTCGACCGCGTCCATGAGCTGGGTCGAAATTCCATCCATCTCAACCGCGTCGCGCATCTCGGCCGAAAAGCGGGCCAACGCCTGCTCGGCGTTGAACTTGCGCCGGTAGAAATGCCGGTCGATGATCTTCTGAAGGCCGTTGCGCAGGGGCAGAACCAGTCCGGCGATGGCCAGGGTCGAGACGACCGTGACCAGCCCGTTGCGCGCCTGCCCTGTGAGCGCCGTGATCACGGTCTGTAGCAGCGCCACCGAGCCGAAGTAAATCCCGGCCAGTAGGGCGGATAGAAGGCCGTAGACCAGCGTCCGGCGGACGATGACGTCGATGTCCCACAACTTGCCGCGCAGAATTGCGATCCCCATAAAGATCTGGATGATCACTCCGAGCGCAAGGTTGAAACCCAAAGTGCCTACGATCGTTTTCAGGAAATCGTCGTCGCCCCATGCGTTGGCTGACGCCACAAAGATGAGGATGATTGCGGTGACGATATAGAGACCGAATCCCGCTACCGCCCACGTTGTCTGGCTGCGCTCGGCCGGGGTCGAGTAGCGCCGGTAGCGCGCCACGAGTGAGTACAGCAACAACCCAAACGAAACGACAAAGACCCCCGCGCTGACGGCGGTGTTCGGCGCTTCCGAGGCCAGCGCGCCATACCGAAAGGACAGCATCGTCTCAAGCCCTACGCCGCGCCGGGCGAAGTCGGCCACCTGGGCGACGCTGTATTGCAATCGAACCCGGCATTCGATGGCGGTGCCATCGCAGATCTGCAGCCCATCTCGGGTCACAAAAAGGTAGAAGCTCGCCGTTCCAACAACGATCATGATTGTTTCGAGCAGCCCAAATAGCGCTTGCCCAATGAAAAGCGGGCGGCCGCGGAGTTGTGTCCCCATCGCCGCCATGTTATCGCCGGATCGTCGGGAATGCGTGACGGGCGGTTTCACGATGATCGGCATTGCTCACTCGGAAGAAAGCACCCCGAGCGGAGCGCGCCGGTCCCAGGGCGCGCCTGGAATACCAGGCGGCCTGGTAATCCGGGCCTGTCGAAGGGCCGGCGTGCGCAGTCGAGGGGCGCGCCCCACGAACGCTGCGAATTGCCTGGCGGTCAATAGGCCGTCACGTCGATCACAAGCTACACTTTCGATACCATGCCATGGGTCTACATGCTGCGCTGTCGCGACGACACGATCTATGTCGGCATGACCGTCAATTTGGATCTTCGGGTGGCCCAACACCACGATGGTACGTTCGGTGGCTACACGGCCGCCCGCCGTCCGGTGACGCAGATATGGCGCCAGGCGACTCAGACTGATGACGAGGCATTTCAACTGGAGCGGCGCCTCAAAGCATGGTCGAGACCAAAGTAGCTTGCGCTTGTTGGTGGCGACCTCCAAGCCGTTCACGAAATCGTCACTGCGGAACGGAGGCGACGGGAGCGACGGGCGCAGGGTTGAGCGGACCATGTTGGGGGTCGGTTGGAAGGCTCATTTCATAGGCGGGCGCGCGCCCCTCGACTGCGGGCGGCGGGTGTTCGATTGCGTATCGCCTTCCCGGTGCCGCCCCCTCCGCTCGGTGTGCTTGCATTAATTGCTCTTGACGCGACCGCGGCTGACGCATCACCTACCCATCTCCCGCAGCGCCACCTTCGCCGCGTGGTAGCCGCACATCCCGTGCACACCGCCCCCCGGCGGCGTCGACGACGAGCACAGATACACACCCGTCAACGGCGTGGTGTAGGGCCGCAGACTGAACATAGGCCGGGTGAAGGTCTGCCGGATGTCCTGCGCGCCGCCCATGATGTCGCCGCCCACATAGTTTGGGTTGTAAGCCTCCATCTCGACCGCCCCCCGGGTATGCCGGGCGATCACGCAATCGCGGAATCCCGGCGCAAAGCGCTCGATCTGGGCCTCGATCGCCGCGCTCATGTCTCGGTCGCTTCCGTTGGGCACGTGGCAATACGCCCAGGCCGTGTATTTGCCCGCCGGCGCCCGGCTCGGGTCAAACAGGCTGGGCTGGACGAGCAGGACGAATGGCCGCTCGGAATGCTGGCCACCGCAGGCCGCGCGCTCGCTGGCTG
>JBKJQK010000570.1:0-4500 GCA_046594095.1 Anaerolineae bacterium
CCAACTATTCCAGCGCATGACCCGGCCGAGATACATGCCATAGCTTCCCAGCGCGAGCGTGCCCAGCGCAAATAGCCAACCTGCGCCGCTGGCGATGCCGCGCGCCGCGCGCCGGACGCCCGGAAATCGCTCCAGGGCGCTCCGGAATCCTTCCACGACCATGTCCTGCAATGTGAGCAGGGACAGGCAACCCAGCGCTACCCCCAGTAACGCAAACGAGGCGAACATCGCCGTGTCATACCACCGTAGCCCGTTGTCAATATAGCCGCGCAAGTGGACAAGGTCCGTGGCGAGATACGGCGCGTTCGGGAAGAACAGGAGCCAGCCCAACGAAAATGCGGCCAGCCCCACGAGCTGCGGGCGAAGGCGCATGGGTTTGGCCGTTCCGCGAAGTCCTCCGGCCAACTCCTGAGCGATCAGCGCAAAGCCGATCGGCACCCAGGCCAGGAGCAGATTCCACACCATGAACGAATACGCCCGCTGCCCGCTCAACACGAAGCGGCCAACGACAAGGCCGTTGGCGATCAATGATGCCAGCCCGAGCGGAACCAGCGTGCCGAGGTTGAGGCGGCGATTCTGCATGCCCCTATCCTATGCCCGGGCGGGCCGGCCGCCTGACGCCGCGGCGACGACTGCCCAACCGGCGGCATGCGCGGACCGCCTCTAGGTCAGCATGATGGCCACGCCAAATCGGCCGGTCTTGCCCTTCTCGGCCCGATGCGAGAACCATTGGCTCGTATCCGAGGCGGTGCAAATCCCAGCTGTTTCGATCGAGCCTACGCCCGCGGCATGCAGTTGGGCGGCGGCTGCCCGCCATAGGTCCACAAATGGTCGCGGCGCCCCATCCCGCCAGGTAATGACTGGCTCCGGAGCCGCGGCTTGCAAGCGCGCCGCCACGTCTTCACCCACCTCGAATTGGTCTGGCCCGATGGAGGGGCCAATGCCGGCCCGCATGTCGCCGGGGCGGCTGCCGAAGGCGGTCGCCATCGCCTGGACGGTTGCCGCAAGCACGCCATTTTCGATGCCCAGCCATCCGGCATGGGCAATCCCGATCGCGCCTCGCCCGGGATCGTGGAAAACGACCGGCACGCAGTCCGCGAACCGCAGAGTCAGGGCCAGCCCGCGCGCGCGCGTGATCATCGCGTCTGCATGGGCGTCATCGGTGCCGGGCTTGCCCGCCAGCATCGCCTCGTCGATGAGCCTGACGGTGTTTCCGTGGGTCAGCCAAGACGTGATCGAGCGCGCGGGCGCGCTCCCCATGGCCTCAAACATGCGCCGGCGGTTTTCGGTTACGGGCTCGGTGGCGTCGCCCGTGCTGCGGCTGAGGTTCAGCGATGCGAAAAGTCCCGCGCTCGCGCCGCCAAGCCGGGTGAAGACGCCGTGCCGGACCTGTCCGGCGTCCAGGCTCTCAAAGCAGTAATAGGATAGGGCGTTGTGCGTTCGCCGGATCATGGGGCGATGGGCGGGCGGGCATCCATGAAGTAGCGAATCTCGCCCCGCAGCGTCTCGTATTTCATCGGCAGGGCCAAGCCCTTGCGGGCCTCGCTCGGGATACGCACCCACTTCCCGGGGAGACCGTCAACCCCCGTTCGAAATTCGGCCGGCAGCGTCTCGTCCAGCGGCGCGGTCAGGGAAATCAGTCGCATCAGCCAGCGATCGAGGCTGCTTTCATAGGCGTGCACTTCCGCCCGAAAGACCGTCCGCGCCCGCCGCTCATCGGGCAAGCGCCAGCCAAACGTCACCTCGGTGTGTTCGACCAGCAATCGGTCGCACAACGACTGAAGCTCTGAATCAGTGACGCCGACGGCGCGCAGGTAGCCCGGGATCCCGCCAAAAGTGTCGACCAGCCATTGCAGCGCGCTGCGCATCGCCTCGGGGGGGGTCTCGAGCATGCGCTTGTAGCGGGCCACGTCATAACCCCCGGCGATCGCCTCCGCCAACAGTTCGGGGATCAGTGGACGGTAGTGGACATCCGTCAGCGCGTAATCGGAAACCAGGGTGTCCAGCGGGACGCCGACGGCGCCCAGCAACAGGGCGATGATCATGCCCGTCCGGTCTTTGCCGGCCTGGCAGTTGACGATCACCGGCATCTCCGCGGCCGCAATCGCGCTGATGATGGACCGGATTTGCGGTTGATGCATCCGGACATACATCAGGTAGGCCTCCCATAGATCGGCGGGGAGGCCGTCTTGCGTGAACTTCGGAATCAGCGGGAGGTTGAGATAGGTGACACCCGGCATTCGGTCAAGGGCGCTGCGGGTGGCCTCACTCCGAATCTCCTGCGCATTTCGGAGGTCGATCGAGGTTCGGAGCCCGATGGCGCTCAGCGTCGCCAGACTCTCCTCGCTCAGATTCAGTGGGCAGTCGGTGCGCAGCAGCGCGCGCCAGCGGGTGAACTTGCCGCCCATGCCGGCGTATCCGCCGCAGTCGCGGGTGTTGAACGTGCGGTCGAGGGGGATGTGACGGTTCAGGTTGAAACGCTCACCGTTTCCTGGCGGGGTGGCTGACATCGTAACGATTGTATCCATGCTCGGTCGTCAGTACCGCCGCCGCAATTGGGGCAGCTCCTCGTAGGCCGTGCAGTCGGGCGCGCCCGGCGCATAGCGGATGCGGCCTGTGTTCAAATCGGCCACCGCGCTCCACAAAGTCGTTAACCAGCCGGTCTGACCACATACCGGCACACTCCCGTCGGCCAGGGCACGCTCCGCCGCGGCCATCGCCTCGCCGGGCCTAGCTTCAGCGCCTGGACCGCGCCTGAGAAACGCGCATCGATCTTTCGAATTGCCAAGCGGCCGCTGGCCCTGAAGCGGCCGCATATCGGGGTGGCGGAAGTGATTGGTCGCGACGATCGTGTCGCTGGGCGACAGCGCCAGCACCCGCACGCGCCGGGGATCGGCCTCGATGACAAACGCCTCGTGGCGGTCCGCAACCAGGTAATTGAGCGAGCTCAGGTGCGGGATGTTCGCCAGCAAGTCCCGCGCCTCGCGCGCGGATGGGCATAACTCGAGCGCCAGACGACTCACGAGGTGAAACGGAACGCCCGGCGGGACCTCGTCATCGCCGGGCGTGTCCGTCATGACAACGTGCAGAGATGCCCACACGCCGTGGTCATTAATGCCATCATATCGGCCGCACGGCACACTGCCTCGCGCGCCAATGCTGGCGTATCCGCCCTCGACGGGCTCGAACCGGATGCGCTGCCGGCGGGCCTGCCCGCGATGGTAGTCATAGTTTCGGCCCGCAATCGCGAAGTCCGTGCCCCGCCAGACAAAGGTCGAGCAGCCTTCCCCCGGGCCCTCGGCGTGATCGCCGCCGCGCGCGCGCACCCGGGCTTTGAGATTCACCCGGCAGCAGTGTCGCCAAAGCTCGCGGACGTCCATGCGCTGCGCTTCGGCATACCCGGCCAGCTCGTCCATCAATGGGGCGTGCAGGTCCCGCACAATCGCCGCGCAATTGGCGGCAAAGGCGGAGGACGGAGAACGCGCCCACCAGGCCTGGGTCCGAAAGGGAGGATCCTCGGCGCCTAACTCATAGCCCAGTTCATGATGGGCGCAGCGCAGATCGAAGATTCGGTAGTCGGGCGCCTCGTCCGCTTCCGCCGGCCCGGTCATTACTTGAACAGGGCCGCCGCCGCTCCAATGCCTGGATCGTTGGCCTCGGTAAACTCGTCCCAGCCCGAGTTCGGCACCGGCACGTCCGCGATTACGCCCGTGCCTTCCCAGTTGCTGCCGTCGGGAAGACGAAATGTCTCAGAAGCGATCAATGCCTGTGATCCGTCCTGGAACTTGTAGGTGTACAGCACTTCGATGTTGCCGGCTGTGGTCTGGCCCACGGTTCGGGCCCTTTTCGCGCCCTGCAACACACCCGCGAAAATCTCCGCCGCGGAGACTGAGGACTTCGAGGTGAGGATCACCAGCGGAACCGTCTGTGAGTTCCCGATCTTGTCGCCGCGGGCGCGGAGTTGGCGGGTTGATCCGGCCCGGGTCGTCTCGCTGCCCAATTCTCCATTCGCCAGGGCGCTGAGGGTTCGCTCAAGCTCGCCCAACGATCCGCCGCCGTTGTTGCGCACATCCACGATCAATCCGTCGAGGTTGCCCCCCTTCATCAGGTCGGCGAGAACCGTTCGAAACTGGTCGGCGATGCCTTCCTCGTAGAACGTCGGCATGAGGATGTAGCCAATCCGTTTTGTGCCCGCCTGAGCGGCTCCTACCAGCCGGCCTTCGATCCGGGTCTTGGTAACCACCTTGGCTCGAGTCAAGGTAATGTCCCGAGGTTCGCCGCCGGGGCTGCGCACGCTGATGGTCACGGTCGTGCCTTCCGCGCCGCGGACTTTTGACACGATCGGCTCTCCGGCATAATTGATGGCGGGTTCACCCTCAACCGAGAGGATATGGTCGTGCGGACGGAGACCGGCTTTTTCCGCCGGGCTGTCCGGGTAGACCACCAGCACAAACACATACTTCTTCTCGCGGTTGGCGTCCCACTGAATTCCGATTCCGC
>JBKJQK010000206.1:0-3351 GCA_046594095.1 Anaerolineae bacterium
GCCAGGGCCAACCCGATCCCGCTGGCCGCCCCCGTGACGACGGCGACTTTGCCGGCAAATGAATTCATAGGGCCGCTTTCACGACCTTGGTCAGCGACTCGGCCTTGAGGTCGGCCAGCGACAGACACACGCCCTCAAGCGCCTCAGCCAGCTTGCGGGCCAGACCCTGATCGAAGGCGACGTGCTCCATGTTGATGACGATCGAGCGGATCTTTTCTTCCGCAATCTGGCTGGCCATCTGATATGCCTCGACCTGGGGCGGCAGGTTGCTCATGCTGACATTGCCGGCGCCGTCGGTCAGGATGATCAGCAGCGGGCTGACCTCGGGCCGAATGCGCAACTCGCGCATGATGACGTGATATGACAGGGTCAGGCCGGCCGTCAGGGGCGTTTTGCCGCCCACCGGGATGTCGCGAAGCGCCTTCTGAGCCAGCTCAACCGACGAGGTCGGGGGCAGGATCAGGGTCGCGCTGTTCTTCTGGAAGACGATCAGCCCCACCCGGTCCCGGCGCTGATAGGCGTCGGTAAGGAGTGACATGATTGCGCCCTTGGTCGCCTGCATGCGCTCGGCCACAGCCATGCTCCACGACGCGTCCACGACGAACATGATCAGGTTCGAGACCCGCTTGACCCGCACCTTGCGCATGAAGTCCGGACGTTTGATGTGGAACGCTCTTAGTTTTCCGCCGGGCACGAGGGCGGCCTCCTCCTTGCGCTTCAGCTGGTGCGGCGCCGCTGTCCGCATCGTCGCGTCAAAGGCCAGGTCCTCGATCCGGCCCTGCATCGGCCGCGACTGGACGTAGCGCCCGCGCTTGCGGTCGGTGCGCGTCGTGCTGCGCCGGCCCGACGTGTTGCGGGTCAGCTTGTCAAGTGGAGTGTTTAATTTTCGCGCTCGGAACTCTTCTCCGAGCGCGGTCTTGTTGCCGCCTGCGAAATCCTGCGCGCTTTGCGGAGCCTGCGGCACGCTCTGTTGCATGGGCTCCGCGGGACTGGACGATGATTCCGGATTCTCGTTCAGCCCCGCTTCACTTTTTTTGCGGCGTCCTGTTGTTTTCCCTGTTGGGACTGCTGATCCTGGGCCTGCTGTTGCTCCATCTGGCTCTCGATCTGCTGGAGCTTGTCGCTGAGCACGCTCATGGCTTGCTCCGTGTCTTGGAAGGGGTGGCGCTTGAGCCGGTGCGGGAGGGCCAGCTCGGCCGCGAGCAGAATATCGTTCTCAGAGATCGACTCGCGCTTCTGGAAAGCCGCATGGGCACGGGCCGCCCGCAAGATCACCAGGTCGGCCCGGTGACCGTCCACGCCCATCTGGGCCATCAAGTTGGCGATCGTGGCCAGGTCGCGGGCGCTGTGCTTGACGTTGGGAAGACGCTCGCGGGCGTCGGCGATCTCGACCGTGAGCTCGCGCTCGCTGGGTTCCCACTCCTTGCCAAACTGAATGGGGTCGCCCTCAAAGGCGAGGTTGCGCTCGAGGATTCGAACCCGGGCGATCGGGTCCTTGATGCTGAGAATATCCACGCACAGCCCGAAGCGGTCCAGCAACTGCGGGCGGAGGTCGCCTTCCTCGGGGTTCATCGAGCCGATCAGGACGAAGCGGGCCGGGTGGCTGAAGCTGATCCCCTCGCGCTCGACCACGTTCACGCCCATCGCGGCCACGTCAAGCAACAGGTCAACCACGTGGTCGTCCAGCAGGTTGACCTCGTCGACATACAGCACGCCCCGATTGGCGGCCGCAAGCACGCCGGGCTCAAAGTGCTTCTCGCCCTTCTGGATGGCCTTCTCAATGTCGAGGGTACCGACCACCCGGTCCTCAGTCGCGCTCACAGGCAGGTTGACAAAGCTGGTTTTGCGCTTGTAGGTCCGGGGCCTGTCGCCGCGCTCGATCCGCAGGCGGAGGGTCTCGGGATAGGAGGCCGGGAGGCGCGGATCGCACGAGTATGGGTCGCCTTCGAAGACCTCAATCTCGGGCAACAGGTGGGCCAGCGCGCGGGCGGCCGTGGACTTCGCGGTGCCGCGCTCGCCGCGGATGAGCACCCCGCCGATTTGCGGGTAGATGGCGTTCAGGATCAGCGCCCGGCGCATGCGCTCCTGGCCGACGATTGCGGAAAAGGGGAAGAGGTTTGCCATTTAGGGGAGGACGGATCGGAAGTAGGTGACGGTATCGCGCAGGCCGTCCTCGAGCGGAACGCGGGGCTCCCAGTTGAGGATCGCCCGGGCGCGGGTGATATCGGGTCGGCGGCGTTGAGGATCGTCGGCGATGCGCTCTTTCTTGGGCTGGACGAAGACGGCCTCGCTGTGGCAGTTTGGCCCGGCCGCGGCGATCACTGCCGCTGCGAACTCGGCCACGGTCATCTCGCGCGGGTTGCCGACGTTGACGGGCATGGGCTCGTCGGACATCAGCAGGCTGAGCATGCCCTCGACCAGGTCGCTGACGTAGGTAAATGAACGGGTCGCAGTGCCGTCGCCGTAGATCGTAAGCGGCTCGTTGAGGACGGCCTGCTTGACGAAGTTGGGGACCACCCGGCCATCGTTCAGATCCATCCGCGGGCCATACGTGTTAAAGATGCGGATGATCCGGGTGGGCATGCCGTAATTGCGGTGGTAGGCCATGGTCAGCGCTTCAGCAAAGCGCTTGGCCTCGTCATACACCGAACGAACGCCGGTGCAACTGACGTTGCCCCAGTAGCTTTCATTCTGGGGATGCTCGAGCGGATCGCCATAGACCTCGCTGGTGCTGGCCTGCAGAAAGCGCGCGCCCTTCACCCGGGCCAATTCAAGCGCGTTGCGGGTTCCGTGCGAGCCGACCAGCATCGTTTCGATCGGGTTGTCGAGATAGCCGACCGGGCTGGCCGGCGAGGCCAGGTTCATCACCGCGTCAAGCGGCCCGGGGTACTCCAGGCTGGGGATGATGTCCATTTCGATCAACTCGAAATGGGGATTCTTGAGCAAGTGGGCGACGTTCGCCCGCGAACCGGTGACGAAGTTGTCGACGGCAACGACCCGGTGACCGTCCTTGAGCAGGCGCTCGGAAAGGTGCGAGCCGATGAAGCCCGACCCGCCCGTGATCAAGACATTCATGACTTGGCTGCCTTGGCTTCCTTGCTCCCAATCCTGACGAGCTGAACCTGGCCCTGGTAGCCCTTCTCAGCCTCATCGCCGAGGGACAGCTTGCCGGTGCCAAAGTAGCCCTGGCTGCCGGTGCTAAAGGTCTTGGCATTCAGGAGCATACTGCCAACTTCCTCGCCGTTGACGACAAACTTGACCAATACGGTGTTCTTGGTTTCAGGCATAAACACCAATGATACACGCCGGTGTGAGGTGTTTAATACGTCTGGGCCGTTGCTTGTCCCGCAG
>JBKJQK010000280.1:0-7323 GCA_046594095.1 Anaerolineae bacterium
CTATCGTCGGGAAGAACTTTACAACCTCCTACTGGCTTGGCATATGCAACAACAAGCTGAGGTTCTATAGCGGCGGCGGCGCGACTTCGGTCGATGGACCAACGACGATTCCCGCGAACGTATGGACCCACATTGCCGTCACCTGGAGATCCGGCGGGGAGCGGGTCTATTACATCAATGGCCAGGAAGAATATCGCGGGCCCGCGGGCTCGAACGGCACCAGCGCGAGCTCGCTCGGCATCGGCTATGACAACCTGGGCGGGTGTTGCGCGTTCAAGGGCAACCTGGCCGAGGTGCGGCTGTGGAACATTGAGCGCGCGGCGGACGACATCCGCCGCGCCATGCATGTCCGGTTGGACGAGCCGCGCCCGGGACTGGTTGCAAACTGGCATCTGAATGACAGCTACCTGGACTCCGTGGGCGGGTTCAACGGGGCCGCCGCCGGCGCGGGGACAATCAACTTCACCGGCCCGCAGCCGCCACCCCGGCCACCGTTTGTGCCGATTGACAAAGACTTTGCGCGATTGCCTTCACCCCGCGACGGATTCGGCTTTGCGGTTCTGTCCAACACGAACCGTGCGCTCATGGTGGGCGGCTACGCCACCGGCGGGCGGACGGGGCAGGTCCATCGGCTCGACCTCGGGAGCGGAAACGCGGTGCCCTTTGGCGCCGGCCTCCCCGACCCACGCTACGGCAACACCGCCGCTTATGCGCCTGGTGTCAACACGGTCTTCGCCTTTGGCGGAGAACCCTTTGCAAACAACCCGCAATCGACCGTGTATGCCATCAACGCCAGCACGGGCGCGGTATCGGCCGCCCCGACGTCGCTTCCGACGCCGCTGTCGTGGGCCAACGCGGTCTATCACCCTCAGAGCCGGCGCATCGCCGTGATCGGGGGTCTGAATCTCGGCACCCGGCTGGACAGCATCTATTCGTTCGACCCTGTTTCGGGAACAATTGTCACCCATACGCTGCGCCTGCCGGAGTCGCGCTCGCAGGCTGGAATCGCGTACAGCACCGCCACCGGCAAAGCGTATCTATTTGGCGGACTCGCCACATTTGGCGCCGCCGTAGCGTCCATCCTTGAGATTGATCTTGGGAACGGCCTGACGGGCGGCTCGATTGTTACGCTGACCGCAAGGTTGCCCCAGGGGACCTATGGCGCGTCGGCAGTAGAAGATCCAATCAGCAAACTCATCTACATCGTCGGTGGGACTGGCGGCAATTATGACGAGGCCAAAACCGTAAAGGTCTTCGATCCGGTGACGGGCCAAATCTGGACGTCGCGTCTCTCTCTCCCAGGCAGCCTGCAAGACGGCGGGGGCGCCTTTGACTCCATCAACCGCAACATCGTCTTCGCTGGCGGCTATAACAGCAACACCGTATGGCGCATCCCGGTCGGGGATGGCCCCCAGATCAAGATGGCTCGCTGGGATTGGCTCGCCGATCAGCCAGCCGCCAAGGTGAACGCCATCCATGGCGACGGGCCGAAGGTCGCGGTTGGAACGAATGTGGGCGGCGCGGCCAACGGCCTCTACCTTTACACCGAGGGCGGCCGGTCGAATCCCGCGATCGGCCTGACCGCCGGCCAAAACGTCAACGACGTGCGCTACAACGCCGCCAACGATCACGCCTGGGTGGCATCGCAGACCGGGCTGAAGATCTATGGCCCCGGAAACACAGTCCTCAACTACCCGGGAATGGCCGGCCCACTCAAGGCGGTGGACGTGTTACCCGGCTACACGTATACCGGCGCGGCGGCTTTTGTCTCCCTGAATCTCAGCGGGATGTGGTGGCGAAACTTCGACGTTTTCTCGGGGAATTTCTGGGATCACAAATACGGTTCCGACGATATTCTTGAAATCCGGCATCGGGCAGTGGGGGATGTTTGGGCTTCCCGTGTCGACGGCAGGGTCTATCGATTGCAGTATCAGACTAGCATTTTTGGCTATGACGTCATCACAACCAATCTCGGCATACTATGCCAATTTGGCGACTGGCCCACGGGATCTGCTTTCGACAAGCAGGGTGATATGTGGCTGGTGGGGACGGACGACATGCCAGTACTGAACGGCCCGACGCGCCCCAATGCGTACACGGGCGTGTGCCGGGTCCGCGACCCGGGCGGCGCTTCGACGGTCAATGAGTTCAGCTCGCCCCTCGGCGATGACGCATCAGGCGTGACCGTTGACCGTGACGGCCAAATCTTTGTGGGCTGGTTGAGCCGCAACGATGGGACCGGGCAAGGGACCGGAGGCTTGCAGGTCTTTCAGAACCTGAGCGGGACCGTCAGCACGGATGCCATGAACTGGCTGACCGCGCCCATCGGCAGCAAGATTTCCTACGCTTTCGCCGGTCAGACCAACTGGGTGAGTACCGTCGATAATGTTGGCGCGGTCGACGAAAAACTCTGGTATTCAAGCACGCTTGGTCTCGGCACCTATGCGCCGCGCTGGCAGCAGATCAACTCCGCGACCGCGCTGGAAGACTGCTACGTGAATAAGGTGTTCCCAGTTCGCGGTCGTCTATTTGCCGCCGCGCAGTGCGACCCTCTCAGTTTCTTCGACCGCTCCCTGATTGTCCTTCAGCCGGACGGAAAGACGTTTGACAAACGCAACACTTACCCGGCGGAGGCGCTGGCCGTTCACGGCGACGCGCGCGGGCGGATCTGGGTGGGTTTCAACAATGGCGTGCGGTTGTATACGCCGGACGGATGGACGCTTTTTACCGACACGGTCGGCACGCCGCCCGCAAACGTGAACGCCATCGCTGAGGATCAGGATGGCCGGATCTGGCTTGGCGGAAATGATGGTTTAACGCTGTATGACCGCGACCGTTTCGTGACGACCTTCTCATTCTCCCGGCTGGGCCTGCCCGGCACCGATATTAACGCGATTCTGGTCGATTCGTCCGGCGCGCTGTGGGCCGGCACCGACGCGGGTCTGGCGCAGGTGCAGCGGAGTGGGACGATCGTCACGTTCACAATTCCCGGCGGGGCGTCGTTCAACATCGTCAAGAGTCTGGCTCAGGGCAGCGACGGACGGCTTGCTGTAAGCACCGTGGGCGGGCTTGTTTTGTACGACGGCACGAGCTTTGTGGTCGAAGCGGTGCCCGGTAGTGCGGCTGGAGCGCCACTTGCCGTGGACGATCTGGGGCGATTGTGGCACGGGAACGCGGTCCGCAACTCGGGCGGCTGGCTGGCCTACTACAACACCAACAGCGGTCTGATCGGCAGCGGGGTGAAGGATGTTGCCACCGACGGTAGCGGTCTGGTCTGGTTCGCCCACGGGATCGTCAAGGGCATCTCCGCGCGCGGGACGCAGCTCCCCGCGCTGGGCACTGTGCTGCCATCCGTGTTCTCGATGTCTCCAGCGAGCGGCAGCGCAGGCACCGTGATCACGATCACCGGGACGGGCTTCTCGGCGAACACTTCCGACAACGACGTCGTTATCGGCGGCGCGCGCGCCGATATCCTGACCAGCGCGCCAACCCGGTTGACTGTCCGGGTCGGGCCGAATACGCAAACGGGCGGGTTGAGCCTCAGCTCGCGAGGCCAGCGGGTGAACTATTCGCCCGGGGGAAACTACGCCTTTTGCGCGATTCCCGTTGTCACGGCCTTCAACCCCACGGGCGGAAATTCCGGCGTCCAGGTCACCATTAACGGCACCAACTTCGACTATGGCACGGTGCAGCTTGGGGGCGGCGCGCAGCGGTCGCCCAACTCCTTCGTGAATCCGCAGCAGATCCGTCAGACGATCGAGCCCGCGGACACAACCGGGAATCTGATCGTTCGAAACTTAATTGGCGGCGGATGCGCCGGGGCCGCAACCACGGTGGTCGGTTTCCGCAAGTTCAACCTGAGTGTCGCCGCGCTGGATCTCAACCAGGGCATGCCGGCCTTTGGGTTGATGGCGGATACGCCGACCTTGATGAGCGCGTTCTTTACCCGCGACCAGGCCCGCCGGATCAGCGACACGCTGGAGATCGACACGGTGCAGTTCGTGCTGCGCGATGTCGAGGGCCATGCCATCACCCGGACCGTCAACCAGCTAATCAGCCCTCCGACATCGCTTAACGTTGTCCCAGCCGCACTTCGGGCCGATACCGTCAACGCCGTCAATATTCCGGATTCCCCCGCCATCAGTTCCGGCGCCAACTTCAATGCCAACGGTGGCGCGCTGACGACGACGTTCCGGGCGTTTCGCGGCGGCCGTCTCGTTGGCCAATTCTCGCGCACGGATGTCTACCGGCGCAACCTGCCGATCAACGTCCTTCTGGTGCCGATGTGGCCGGTGAACCCGACCACCATGACGGTCCCGATCGCGACGGTCCGGAATCAAATCCTGTCCGAGGAGGAACACCTGCGCCGGCGCTTGATGCCGTTTGGCAAGGCCAACCTGATCTGGTCGCCTGAGGTGTATCGCGAAACGGGCACAGTCACTGTAGGAGATTTTTTCCAACTCTATGACAAGGGACATGGCCTCGATGCGATCCGCCGGCGCTGGAACGAGCGCCACCCCGAGGCGCGCGTGCTCCAGGTCATGGGTGTGGTCGAACCGGGCATCAAACGCGGCACTGCGACTGGTTTCGCGTTTGGATCGCAGATTGTCAATCTGATCAACACCATTGCGGGTCCGATCGACGCCTTGTGCGACCTGGGCTCAGCGCTCGTGCATTTCTTCACCCTTGGCGCGGTCGATCCGGGTGGGTGCAGTCTGGAAGTGCCGATCTACGTTGGCCTGGTGGATGGCTCAAGCGCAAACAATGGCCGTTATGCAGAGCTGATCGGCCACGAGATGGGGCATACCTTCAGCCTCGTCATGCCGTGGACGCCGAACGGAGACTTATTTGACAATGTGTCGCATTCCGTAAACGACGAGCTCGACAACGGGGAATGCGCCAACTCGACCAACTACAACCCGGCCAAGACAATCTATCGCCAGCCGTTTGTCAGCGAGCCCGTGGTCGACCCAATTGGAGGCCGTCAATATCGGCCGCAACTCAGCATCGACGACGCCGGCATGACGGGCACACAACGGACGGACCGGGCCAAGGCGTTGATGAGCTATCACTGCGTGTTGCGCAACGACAATGTGTTCTTTGAGCCGGTCGACTACGTGTTGGTCTATGCCGACTTTGGGTTCGAGAGTTTCCTGGGTTTTGCCCATGATTTGCGTCCGGGCGCGCTTCGTCCCGAGGTGAAGCCAATCGCGGCAATGGCGCCGGCCCGGCGGCTCCCGAGCGCTCCGGCGCCGAAGCTATTCGTGGGCGGTGTGATTACGCCGGGGATTAGCGCCACGGGCCGCATCGCGCGGGTGGACGCGCTGAGTGGCGATGCGCTGCCCGGGATTCCCTACGCCACCGGCGTTTGGCTGGTCCAGAAGGATGAGTCAGGGACCGAGCTGCGCCGCGATGGCGTACTGGTCCTGTATGAGTCGAGCGCTGAGAACGAGGGCGCGGACACGGACGGGGTTGTTCTCGCCATGCTAACCCCGAATGCCGGCGCGACGCCGGGCTACTTTGCGACCACGGTGAGTCGGGCGCCGGGCGTCGCGCGGCTGGACATCCTGAGCGGCACGCAGACCCTGGACACGTTCACCGCCGGGCCGGCCGCGCCGAACGTGTCGGTTGTGAACGCGAGCGCGGGCGGATCGGATCTGAGTGTGGCGTGGACGGCCACCGACGGCGACGGCGATCCTCTGCGCTCTGTGGTCGAATTCAGCGCGGATGGCGGATCGACCTGGACTCCCGTCGGCGAAACCACCACCACGAGCCTCGACATGCCGCTGGCCGACTTTCCCGGCACAACCAATGGCCGGGTGCGCGTCATCGCCAGCGACGGATTGAACACGGGCAGCCTCACCGGCGCCGCCGTTCTGAGCATTGCCGCCAAGCCTCCCGCGCCGTACATCAGCCAGCCCAACACGCGCACAATTGCCCTTGAAGGGC
The DNA here is from genome assembly GCA_046594095.1 of Anaerolineae bacterium. Lineage (GTDB taxonomy): Bacteria > Chloroflexota > Anaerolineae > J036 > Brachytrichaceae > Brachythrix. The sequence continues at coordinate 5,950 of JBKJQK010000280.1, forward strand.
GTTTGCTGACACTCGTCGGGGCCGCGGCTGATCTTCAGGACGGCCGGGTCGCTGACGGGAGCTTGACCTGGTCGAGCAGCCGTGATGGCGGGCTTGGCGCCGGCGAGCGGCTCAGCCTTATCCTGAGCGTGGGTGTGCACACGCTGACATTGTCGGCCGTCAACAGCGCCGGCCTGTACGCGGCGACGTCCATGACCGTGACCGTGTTGGGGGATTACGACTCGGATGGCCTGTCCGATGCCCGGGAATTGGCGCCCGGCCTGAATCCGTTGACGGACAGCGATGCCCAGAGCGACGCTGATGGCGATGGCCTGCCGCTGGTGATGGAGTTGCTCCGCCAGACAAACCCAAATGTTGCCGACACCGACGGAGATGGGGCCAACGACGCGGATGAGATCGCCGCCGGGTCCGATCCGCGCAATGCCGCCGACAAGCCTTCGACGCTGCCCCCGAATACGCTTAAGGTGAGCCCGGCGGCCCTGACGTTGACGGTGGATCTGGCGCTTGACAACGTTCTGCCCCAGCATCCCGTCATTGTCTACAGCCAGTTGCCGCTTTCGTGGACTATCAGCGCGAATGTGGGGTGGGTGGCGGCCAGCAAGACCTCCGGCCGCACCCTGGATACCGTGACGATCCTGCTGGATGTGTTTGAGATGGCGGAGGGGTTATCGACTGGCCTGCTGACCTTCACCAACCCCGCCAATGGCCAAACGGCGACGCTCCCCATCACCGTGAATGTGCGCAACCGGCAAGCCTATTGCGACGTGAACGGCGACGGGATATCCAACGGACAGGATATCCTCATGATCACCAACGCGGCCGGCGCAGTTCGGGGCGGCGGGGGCTACTCACGCCGGTTGGACCTCGACCGAAATGAGGTCATCGATGCCACGGATGTCCAGCTTGCCCAGAACTGCGTCTACTTCAGGGCGATGCTGCCGAGGGTGTTGCGCTAGCCGGCGGGTTTGTCTCCGACGCGCGCTTCGATCCGGCGGTCGGGGATGAACCAAATCACCGCCACGACGACATAGAGAGCCATGGCCGCGGCTGGAAGGAAGAACGAGAACATGACCGCGGCCGTGTAGATGAACAGTGACGTCAAACCCTTGCGGTCGTGCCCGATGGCGATCGCAAGGGTTGACTCTTTGCCGTGCAGGCGCACGAGCGCCTGGGCCAGGATGTAGTACGCCAGATTATCGGGATAGGTTCTGGATTCCCAGCCGTCCGCACCCAATCGGCTCATGCCCCCATCAGCTTCGCCTATAATCTTGCGTCTTTGCGCGTGTTCGACGCGTTTATGGAGGAAAGGTGAAAAAGTCCCTGTTCGCGACGGCCAGCCTGCTGGTCGTCCTTCTCGCTGCATGCGCGCCGGCC
>JBKJQK010000546.1:0-15135 GCA_046594095.1 Anaerolineae bacterium
AACCATCCGGAAGCAGCCCGCCAGCGCCAGGTCATTGCCCTTGATCTGATGATGCGCCAGGGCATGATCACCGAAGAGCAGGCTCAGATTGCGCTTCAGACCCGGCTCGAGTTCGCCCCGTCCGCATCGAACATTCGAGCGCCCCATGCCGTAGCCTACACGCGGGCATGGGCTGAAGAGCGGTTCGGGGTCGCGGCCGTCTCGCGGGGCGGCCTGGTCATCACGACGACGATCGATGTTGGTCTTAATGACGCCGCCACCCGCGCGATGCGGGATCGACTCGCCCAGCTTCGCGACGAGCCCGCCACCCAACAGCGTCCGTATGGATACAACGCCAATAACGCCGCCGTCGTTGTGCTCCATCCGGGCACGGGCGAGGTCCTGGCGCTTGTGGGAAGCCCGGACTATTTTGACCGGACGATTAGCGGGGCCGTTAACGCAGCCATCGCCCTGCGCCAGCCAGGGAGCGCCATCAAACCGCTGACCTACGCGGCGGCCTTTGAGCAGGTGCCGGGTTTCACCGCCGCCACGCCAATCATGGACGTCGCGCGTTCCTTTCCGACCCGGGAGGGGTTGCCCTATACGCCCGAGAATTATGACCGTCGGCATGTGGGTCCGATCAGCGCGCGCGCGGCGCTCGCCACGTCGAACAATGTTGCGGCGGTGGCGACGCTTGAGCAGGTCGGGGTGCCTCAGATGCTGGCATTCGGACGGGCGCTTGGGCTGCGCACACTGGGAGACGTGGAGGACTATGGGCTTGCCCTGACCCTGGGCGGCGGTGAAGTGAGGCTGCTCGATCTGGCTGCTGCGTATGCGGCCCTGGCCAATGAAGGAGCGCGGGTTGAACCGGTCGCGGTCCTCGCCGTGAATGATTCCGAAGGCCGCCGGATCTTCGACTGGACGGGCCCGCAGCAACCGGTTGCCCATGTTCTTCGCCCTTCGACCGCCTGGATCATCGCGGATATCCTGGCCGACAACGCAGCCCGCGCGCCTGCTTTCGGCGAGAACAGCCCGCTTCGACTTGCTCGTCCCGCGGCGGCCAAGACAGGCACGACGACTGACTGGCGTGACAACTGGACGGTCGGCTTTACGCCTGACGCGGTGGTCGGGGTGTGGGTCGGAAACGCCAGCGGCGAATCGATGACGCGAATCAGTGGCGTGACGGGCGCTGCCCCCATCTGGAACGACGTCATGCTGGCCGTACACCAGGGCAAACCAGCGCGCTGGTTTGCCCGGCCCGCCGACGTCATCCGGGTTGAGGTCTGCGCGCTTTCGGGAATGCTACCGACCGGTGATTGTCCGTTTCGCCGTCAAGAGTGGTTTGCCGGGGGCTCGGCGCCTGTCGCTAGAGACACCTGGGTCATCCGACAAAACGGAAACCTTGCCTATCGGCTGCCCGAAATGGCTCGTGACTGGGCGCGGGATCAAGGCTGGCTGATGGCGGACGCGCCCGGCGCGCCGCAGCCGGTAGTGCGACTATTGCGGCCCTACGATGGGGCGCAATACCGACTCTCGCCCGACTTGCCGCATGAAGCCCAGCGCCTGCTCTTTGAAATGGTGATTTCGGGATCCACTATCTCCAGGGCCGAATACCGGGTTGATGGGGAGGAGATTGTGGCCGGCCCAGGCGCGCCGTATCCCGCAACCTGGGTACTCGAACCCGGGGTGCGTACCATCGTTGCCAGGGCATGGCTCCCCGACGGGCGGATCATCGAATCTGCGCCGGCACGTATCACGGTGCTGCCCTAGCTGCATGGTACGATCGCGGAATGCTGGCTGGAGTGGGGTCAAGGTTTTTGCGCGGGCCATGGCCTTTTGTGGGCGTGGCCGTAATCGCCCTCGTCACGCGGCTGGCCTCCCTGGACCTGATTGACTACCGATACGACGACGCAGTCGCGGTGGGTCTCGCGTTTGACATTGCCGCCGGTCAGTGGACGTTTTTTGCTCCGCACAGCGGAAGCGTCGCGACTCATCCGGCCTTTGCCGAATATGTGATGGCCTTGCCCGCGCTCGTGGCCCGAAACGTTCTCTGGGTGGCGGGTTTTCGGGCTGCCCTGGATGTGGGCGCCATTGCCTTGCTGGCATGGGGCGTTTCGCGCGCGGCGGGCCAAGCTGCGGGGTGGCTGACCGCAGTGCTCTACGCGGTGGGTCCGTGGTCGGTCTTCTTCGCGCGCAAGGCGGTTGTTGCGCCAATCAGCCTGACGGTTGTCCTTGCCGTCTTCGGGGGTCTGGCTTTGGTCGCGCGCGGACGGGCGTGGGGGTGGCCAGCGGCGGTGACCGGCGTCGCGCTCTCGATCGGGGCCCATCTCACGTCGATCTTTCTGCTTCCAGCTATGTTGATATGCGCCTGGCTGGGTCGCCGGCGCGTAGGTCTGAAAGGATTCGCCCTCGGACTGCTTCCGCTCGCGATCATGGGCGGGGCATATTTCGCCGCCGACAGCGCATCCGGCTTCGCCAACGTTCAGGCGCTGCTGCGGGCCTCGGGCGGTGGTGGCTTTAGCACGGCCGCGCTGGATTTTGCGTTGTGGCAGACCTCGGCCGCGAAACTGATGGAGATCGCCGGGCTGGCGGCTCGCTTTGCGCCTGAATATTCGTCGTTGGACTTGATCAACCTGATTCCGCTGGGTCTCCTTGTGGCGGGTCTGGCCCGGGCAGGCTGGGGGCTGATCAGGGATCGGGCGAACCCCATCGGCCGGGCGGCCGGGGTGCTGGCGGTGTTTTGGCTGAGTGTGGTGGGTCTTCAACTCCGGGCCTTGCCGGCGCCCCAGCCCCACTATCTGCAGCTCGCCGCGCCCGCGGCCTTCGGTCTGATGGGGATCGGCGGGGCGTGCCTCTGGTCATGGGCGACGCGACTTGGCTCCCGCGAAGCGCGACTCGCCGCGCAATCGCTCATGGCCGCTGTCCTTGCCCTGGTTGTGGCCTTTGATCTGACTTACATCGCGGACTTCAATGCTGCTGCCGCAGGGTCGGGGCCTTTTCCGGGTTATCGCCCGATCGCGGGCGCGCTTCGGCTTACGGGCGAGGCTCTGCGACTGGACTCCGGGTGTGAGGGCGGCGAGATTCTGATCGGCGCGCCGGGCGCAGACCGGTGGGTTGACGAGGGGGCCGCGATCTACACGACGTTGCTGGTGGATCGCGCGCCGCGCGTGTTTGATTCCCGTGAAAGCGCGATCGTCCCGGCGAGTTGCGCGACATGGCTTATCGCGCCGGGCGCCGCGCCGGCTCTGGCGTTTTTTGGGTTGAAGTCGGGTCCGGCTGCGCTTCGAGCGCCGGTCGCGCCGCAGGTAACTCAGCCGGCGCTGGGGACATGGGAGCACGGCCCGGCGTTGATTTCGGCGGGGTATGGGCTGGGGGAGACGGGCCAGGTGACGGCGGCGCTGCGGATTACCAGCCCGCCGGTTCCTGCTCTGGGCGCCCACTGGTTCGCGCGGGTGGTGGTCGGCGGGAAGGTGATTGCGAGCAAGGACATTCCGGGGCCGCAACCGGCGACATGGCGCGCGGGCGACACGATCGTGCTGTCCTTCGATATGGGCCGGCTTGACCTGGCCCCAGCCAGCGAAATAGACCTTCGCATAGGCAGTTATCGCTATCCAGACCTGACAGGCATTGGCGTCCGGCTATCCGACAGAAACTGAGTGGATGCCGTGACGGTAAATACCAGGGTGCGCTGAGTATCCGGAGGATCGAGCGCGCGGCGGCTGTACTCAAGTGCAAAACCTTATCAATACTCTCTTCCCGGTCGGATTCTTCGTGGCAGCGATTGTGGCGTATGCCTTCTTCGCGCATATGAGAACGACGGCTTTGTTGGCCCAGGCTACCCGCGAATTTTCTGGGGACGGTTACGTCCTGACCAACGCGCGTTTCGTCACCTTTTCGCCGTTCATTATTGCGCTCTCCCAGCAACGTCTAACCAATCAGGACTTCATTGTTGTGTCGTGCCCAAATACTGTAGCATTTGTGACACGGGTAACGGTGCTTCGTTGGACCTTTCTGTTTTCGTTGCGGCAGTTCGGGAACCTTGGGCTGCGATACCCTCCGGTAGATGGCGCGACGCGCTTTGTTATCGACTCGATCGAGCGCGGGGAGGCGCGTCTCACGATCCGGGGTGACGCGGTGACCGGAAACCGGTCCCGCGCTGAAGCGGTGACTGTGTTCTTCGATGATCGCGCGGCGCTGGATCAGATCGTGGAAAACCTGGCGGATGAGGATGGGCCGGAAATATTGGCCCCATCTCCGGGAGATTCATAACTCGGCGATGCTACGGCATCGAAACCGGAGTTCAAAATATCCCCCAACATACGTGTCGAAAACGGAGTTCCTCGCGCGTCGTATAGTCAAAGGCCCCAAAAAGGTCTCAACAACAACCGGTTCGAACGACCTCAACCAGGAGAACTCAGAATGAAATACCTGCTCATGATCTATACCAACGAAACCGAAGACGCCAAGGCCAACCCCGAACAGCAGGCTGCGGTGATGGGTGAGTACTGGAAGTTCACCCAGCAGCTGACCGAATACAGGGCCAACCTGGGCGGCGAAGCGCTCAGGCCGACCTCCACCGCGACAACGGTCCGTATTCGGGATGGCAAGCGCACAGTCACCGACGGACCCTTTGCCGAGACGAAGGAGCAGCTGGGCGGCTACTACCTCATTGAGGCCACGGACCTGAATGGTGCAATTGAGGCCGCGGCGATGTGCCCGGGCTCGCGGTTGGGATCCGTCGAGCTTCGCCCGATCATGGAGATGCCCGCGCCGTAAGTATGGGCGAAGCGCAAAACCGCGCGACCGCGGTGGCCGCGGTTGATTCAATTGAGCGCATCTTTCGCGATGAGCGCGGCCGGGTGCTGGCCGCGCTTATCGGAATTTTCCGTGATTTTCAGATCGCCGAAGATGCGCTGCACGACGCCCTTGTCGCGGCGCTCGAACGCTGGCCGCTTGACGGAGTCCCGAATAATCCGGGAGCCTGGCTGACGACGGCGGCCCGCCGCAAGGCGATCGACAAACTGCGCCGCGATAAGCGAACTGTTGGCGGGGATGACGAGCTGGAGCGCATGCCCGCCAGCGCGACAAACGACGAAGATATGGAAGCTCTGGCCTATCCCGACGAGCGCCTGAAACTGATCTTCACCTGCTGCCATCCCGCGCTTGCCCAGGATGCCCAGGTGGCCCTTACCCTTCGGACGCTGGGCGGACTGTCGACCGAGGAGATCGCCCGAGCCTTCCTTACCCCGGTTCCCGCCATGGCCCAGCGTCTGGTCCGCGCCCAACGCAAGATCCGGCTGGCTGGAATTCCGTACGAGGTCCCGGCATCGGCATCGCTTGGGGCGCGGATGGCCAGCGTACTGTCAGTGGTCTATTTGATTTTCAATGAGGGCTATGCGGCAAGCGCGGGCGCGGCGCTCGTGCGGGATGACCTTTGCGCCGAGGCCATCCGCCTTGGCCGTGTATTGGTGGAACTGATCGACCAGGCGCGCGGCGAGGCGATGCTCCAGGTTTTCCGCCCGGAAGCAATGGGGCTGCTGGCGCTGATGCTGATCCATCATGCCCGGCGTTCGGCCCGAACGACTGAAGCGGGCGAGCTGATCCTCCTGGACGCCCAGGATCGGACAAAGTGGGATCGGGAAGAAATCGAGGAGGGCGTTGCCGCGCTCGAGCGCACGTTGTCGCTCGGCCGGTCGGGACCGTATCAAATCCAGGCTGCGATTGCGGCGCTGCACGCGCAGACCGACGCGGCCGCCGACACCGACTGGCGGCAGATTGCCGCGTTGTATGCCGAACTCGCCCGAATGATGCCCTCCCCGGTGGTCGAACTCAACCGGGCGGTTGCCGTAGCCATGTCCGACGGTCCATTGGCCGGGCTCATGCAGCTCGACCGGGCGGGATTGAACGAATCGCTGGCCGACTACCACTTGTACCACTCTGCTCGGGCGGACCTGTTGCGGCGTCTTGGCATGCGTGAGGACGCGCTGGCCGAGTACGGCGCGGCCCTCGCTCTGTGTCAGAACGAGTCTGAGCGACAGTTTCTCGAGCGCCGCATCGCAGAATTATCGTAGCGCGCGGCGAGGCCTCGTGGGGCGGGTATTATGGGGATTCGGTTGAACCGCATTGCCCTGATGGTTGGCAATGGCGCCTTCCGTTCGTTTGAAATCCCACCCATGCCCATTCATTATCGGAATCGACTTGAGGATCGCGAGCTGTTGTGGTCCCATATTGCGCGCGAAACAACGTTCGGAAGGCGGATTGGTCTCCGCAATTTTTGGATCGCCCAGGCCATGTACGCTTTTGTTTCCGTATTGCCGGGCGTCTTGATCTGGCTGACGACTACGTCCTGGGGGGGAGGTATCGTCATATCTGCTTTTCTCGCTCTCATGATCGAGGCAGGCTTTCTCGTTGAGCATGGCCGGCACCCGATTACGAGCCTGGCGGTGCAAGCATGTAAAGCTTCCGACAAGTGGCTGACGGAGCGAGACCTCCGGGAATACGCGCTGTTAACCGAGCTCATCGCCGATGAGGACGGGATCGAAGCGCGCACGCCCGAGTCAAGTCACCGATGGCGCTGGAGGCGGATCGAGCGCGTCTTTCGCTCGGGGGAGTTTCTATACATTCACGTCGGGATGTTTCCCGCCCTTCAGATTCCAAAACGAGATTTCCATACGGAGCTAGATTTCCTTGAGTTCGGCGCGAAGCTTGAAGATTCGCGGGCTGAACACCAAAACGAGTCCTTTATTGAGGCCTAGGACGACATTCCCCGATATTCGAATGCGCGCACTCATCATCGGCGCCGGCCCAGTCGGGCTTTGGGTCGCGGCCAACCTGGTGCGGGCTGGCCACACCGTCGCCGTCGCGGGCCGGCCCGCGATTGTTGGGGGGTTGCGGGCGCGCGGGCTGCGCTGCGAGACGCCCGCGGGTCCATGGGAATTCGAGCCACCCCCAACATTTGGGTCGATCGGGGAGGCCGGGGCATTTCACGCGCCAGACCTGATCTGTGTTTGTGTCAAGGCGTACAGCGTCGCAAAAGTGCTCGATGAAATCGATGCGGCCGGGCTTATGTCCGCGAACGAGGCGACCCTGATCGCGGCGTTTCAGAACGGGGTTGGGAGCGAAGAGCTGATGGCGGGTCGCTACGGCCCGGCCCGGGTGCTTGCGGCGACAACGACCACGCCCGTTACCCAAACTGAACCGGGCGTTATCAAGGTCGAACGCGCCGGTGGCGGGTTGGTCTGGGCGGCCTTTGATCGGTCCTCGGCCTCAGCTGTGGCCTGCGCGACCGCGCTCGAGGCGAGCAATTGCGGTCTGGCGATCAGCGGCGCCCGATCCATGAAGTGGTCCAAGCTGCTGCTTAATCTCGTCGGTAATGCGACGGGGGCGATTCTGGATTTGTCCCCGGCTCGTTTGTACATCGACTCGCGCGTCTTTCGCCTTGAGATGGCGATGCTTCGCGAGTCGATCAGGGTCATGGCGGCGGATGGCCTGAGGCCGGTCAACTTGCCGGGCAATCCATCCGCGACCCTGGCCGCACTCGTTCGCGCCTTGCCAGACCCGGTATTGAGCCTCCTCTTGCGCAAGCGCTTCGCCACGGGCAGGGGCGACAAACGCCCATCGTTCTACGTCGAATTGGCCAATCGCACTGGCCGAAGCGAGGTTGCCTGGTTGAATGGCGCTGTCGTTGAGGCCGGCGGGCGCCTCGGGATTCCCACGCCGGTCAACGCGCGCCTGGCCGATACGATGGACGGCCTGACCTCCGGCCGGCTGGAGTGGGCCAGGTTTCGCGGGAACGTCGGGGCGCTGTTTTCCGCGCAATAGCGACGCCGGCCCGGTTCCTGCGCAGTCATCGCTCTGATGCCCGCCCCCAATCCGATTCAAAGGTCGACAAAAGACGGGCCAGGACCGCCGGATCTGCAACCAGCACTCCGAGTTCACGGTTCAAGTCGAGCGACGTCGCCGTGACATTCTGGGAACCGACAAACGCAATGACCCCATCCGACAGCATCGCTTTCGAGTGTTGCGTGGGCACCCTGAGGCTCCGAACACTTACACCTCCGGCCTTGAGCCGGGTGTAATCGTCGGTCGGCGTCGCCTGCGCGCCACCCTCCGGCGGCGGCACGATCAGACGGACATTGACCCCGCGCCGGGCGGCCTCGACCATCAGCCGGACCTGATCGTTGTCCTGGACCACTTCGGCGAAGATCTCCAGAGTCTTTGTGGCCGAGGCGATGACAGCGTTGATCCTCGCCCGCGAGTTGACCGGACTCCACACAAGCGTTGGGCGGGCCGGCGCAAACGGTTTGCGCTCCCAATCGGCATTGAAGGCCCGCGCGATCTCGTCCACATCCGCCGGGTCCGTGACCACCAGCCCGAACTCGCGATTGGCTGAAAACGCGGCCCGGGTCATGTTGGCGGTCAGAACGTAGGCCGTCTGGTCGATGATGATGCTCTTCTGATGGGTGTAGCGAAATGCAGGATTCCCGGGTTTCACAGGGATGCCCGCCTTCTCCAGCCGTTCAAAGGAGGATTTGGCCGCGATGCCGCCACCGAACGGCGCGTCTTCCAGGAGCACCCGCGTTTCGGCCCCGCCTGCGCGGGCCTGGGCAAGCATGTCGATGACCCGCAGATCGGTGAGCAAATAGGTCGTCAGATAGACTCGGGTTCGGGCGCTGCGGATGGCGTCGAGCAGGGCGGTTTCGGATTCCTCCGGGTAGACAATGAGGCGAACGTTCTGTGCGCCCAGCGCGCGATCGGCCGGAATTGGCCCTGGCGCGGACGCGCAGGCTGCCAGCACGAGGGCGACTGCGGTCAGCGCAATGGATCGTCGGCAGCGGAACATGAGTGACATTGTGCCTGAAGAATTGCCCTGTGCGGCTGACGGTTGGCTGACAGCAAGGCGGGCGGGTGCCGGTCCATCCGCTATAGTCACGCGCAATGACCTCGACAGAAACAAAGTTCGTGGCGGTTTATTGCGGCGGCAATGACGGGCACCGGCCCGAGTATCTGGAGGTGGCCCGCGCGTTCGGCGGGGCCCTCGCTCAAAATGGTTTGGGGCTCGTATTTGGCGGCTCGAACCGGGGTTTGATGGGCGCCGTCGCGCTCGGCGCGCTAGAGTCGGGCGGCGATGTGATCGGCGTCCTTCCGCATGCGCTGGTCGCAACCGAGACGCCCTTTCCAGAACTGCGCGATTTGCGTCTCGTCGACGACATGCCGACCCGCAAAACGCTGATCCTGCGTCTCGCGGACGCCTGCGTGGCGCTCCCGGGCGGCTATGGGACTCTGGACGAGTTGTTTGAGGCGGTTACGCTCACCCAGCTTGGCTTCGCGCGCCGGCCGATTTGGTTGCTGAATACCTGTGGCTTCTACTCCGGGCTGGTGGCATTTTTGGACCGAGCTTCATCCGACGGGCTCATCCGGGAGCCGCATCGGGATTTGATCCGCCTGGCTGACGAGCCAATCCCGCTTGCCACGGAGATAGCCGGCGTTCTACGCGGCGATTGATTCAACCTTAACCCATGACAAACCTATCCCCGCGCTTTATTCCCCTGAGCGAGTTTGCCCATGTCGAAGCCGACGAGATGCGTCGTCGCGCGCGGGCTTTTTACGAGAGCGTGCGGCGGCGGCGAACAGTGCGGATGTTTAGCGACGCGCCGGTTCCACGGGACGCTATTGAGGATTGCCTCCGCGCGGCCGGGACCGCGCCGAGTGGCGCAAATCTCCAACCTTGGCGCTTTGTTGTCGTTTCCGACCCTGCGGTGAAGCGCCAGATTCGCGTTGCGGCCGAAGAAGAGGAACGTGAGTTCTATTCGTCCAAGGCACCCCGCGAATGGCTTGACGCGCTTGCCTCGCTTGGGACTGATGCGAACAAGCCGTTTTTAGAGTCCGCCCCCTATCTCATTGCGATTTTCGCTCAGAGCTATGCGGCTTTGCCTGACGGGCGGAGAGTGAAGAATTACTATGTCACGGAGAGCGTCGGGATTTCCACTGGAATCCTGATTACCGCCCTGCACACGGTTGGGCTGGTAACCTTGACCCATACGCCCAGCCCGATGGGGTTTTTGAATGGAATCCTGGGGCGCCCGGACAATGAACGCCCGTTCCTGTTGCTTGTCGTTGGATACCCGGCCGCGGATTGCGTCGTTCCCGATATCGGAAAGAAGCCCTTGCACGAGATTGCGACGTTCATCTAAGTGAGTTGTCGAAAGCTCCTGACGCCGGCGAGCGTAGTCGTAAGCGCCGGTCCCAGAGCGCGCCTGGTATTCCAGGCGCGCTCTGGGACCGATCCCGCCGTTGCCCTGGCCTGAGGACAACATAGCGCTGAGTGTCCGCCAGCCAACTGTCAGAAACTATTGCCGACCGACTTTGACCTATAACACCCCAAGACCCGAACGATTTGCGCAATTGGGCCTTAATCACGACAATTGGACGAGGAACGCGCACGTTCGAGATCGATAGAGCATGCGTTCAGAATTAGAATGAAGGTTAGCGCAGGAAGATCGACAGTCGGCGTCTTCGCAATCGCGCGACCGGTTTCAGGACGGAGGAAATGCTATGGGACATCTTGAAGGGATATTGGGCGCCGTATTGAGTGGCGCGGGCGGCCGGGCTGGCGCGCCTCAGCAAGGCGCTCGACCGCAGATGCCGAGTCAGTCATCGGGGACCGGCGGCGCGGATCCCCTCGACGGGCTCCTTGAAGCGATTCTGGGCGGTAACCCCGCCGTTCAACAGCATTCTCAGAACACGGGCACGGCGATTGACGATATTTTGGGCGGGCTTACGGGCGGAGTCCAGCCTCAGCCGCCCCAGGTGCCAAGCGGCGGACAGGGTGGAATGTGTGACATCCTCGGTCAGATTCTCGGCGCCGCGCAGGGCCAGTCATCGAAAGTGCCCCGGATGCCAGGCGGCGGACAGGGTGGAATGGGTGACATCCTCGGTCAGATTCTCGGCGCTGCCCAGGGCCAGACGTCTCAGTCGCCCCGATTGCCGAATGGCGGACAGGGCGGAATGGGGGACATCCTCGGCCAGATTCTCGGCGCCACCCAGGGCCAATCATCCCAGGCCTCCCGGATGCCACAGGGTCAGAGTGATCTTGGACCGTTGGGCGGAATTCTCAGTTCGGTCATTGCCGGTGGCATCGGCGGAGGCGGCGATCTCAAGAGCATCGCGGCGGGCGTGGCGGCAAACGCATTCCTTGCTCCGATCGTGAAGAAGATTGCGGATCGCCTCGGTCTGCCGCCCGCCGTCGCGCAAGCCATTGTGGCATTCGCGGTGAGCAAGTTGATTGCGGGCGCGGCTGAGAATCGCCAGATCGCTCCCGCCGGGCACGCGCCGCAACCGCAGTCTGCCGGCGCGCCGAATATCAACGACATCCTCCAATCGCTAGGAAATGGCCAGCGCGTCGATCGGCGCACCATCAAACAGATGGGCCTCGCGGATGACCTCGCCGGGCAGGCCGAAATTGATCCAACGACGGCCGCACGCGGTCTGCAGGCCGTCTTCGACGAGTTCTCGACGACGATGGTCAGCGGGTCCGAGCAGACGGACGTGTCGAGTCTCCTGAGTAAGTGGTTGCCTGCTCAGCAGTAGCCTCCGATTTAAGCTTATGCAGGGAGGCCCGCCCAACTTTTGGGCGGGCCTCCCTTTACCTATGTGAGTTGAACCATGATTTTGTCTGATTCCATCATCGTCATCGGCGCGGGCGTCGCCGGCCTGGCCGCCGCCGAGCGCTTGCGCGAGGTTGGGGCCAGACCGCTGGTGCTTGAGGCAAGCGGGCGAATCGGCGGTCGCGTTCTCACTGACCAGGCCAACGGGGTCGTCGAGCTCGGCGCCGAGTTCGTCCACGGCGCAAGGGCGGCAACGTGGGACGTTATTCGGCGAGCCGGCATCAAAACCCGGCCGTACGAGGTAAGTGAGGCCGCCCCGAGACGGTTTTCACTCGGGGGCGTGCTGCAGGAGGCGGATTGGTCTCTGGCCCCGCGGATCGAGGAATTTGCTGAGAAGGGGGAACGCTATGCCGGACCTGAGATCAGCCTGACTGAATGGTTTCGCCGCCTCGCGCCCAACGATGATCCGGCGGCTCTGATCGCGCGCGACAGGATTGCCCGGGTTGAGGCGTCCGACCCGGCTGACCTGAGCGCCCTGGCGCTCGCGCGTGAGCGCCAGATGAATACAGCGGGATGGGAGAACTTCCGCCTTCCGGGAGGCTATATCGAGGTCGTCGGGGCGATGGCCGAAGGCGCCCGAATCCGCCGCAGCGCGCCGGTCGCTCGTGTTGCCTGGGGTTCGGGAGGCGCCAGTGTGACGCTCCAGTCCGGGGAGACGCTTCCGGCCCAGGCTGTCATCGTGACCGTATCGCTTGGCGTGCTGCAGAGCGGCTTGATTGAATTCTCGCCCGCGTTGCCGCGCAGAAAGACCGGAGCCATCCACCGATTGCGGATGGGTCCGGCGTCGAAGCTCATCCTTTGGTTTCAGCGCCCATTTTGGCCGCCCTTCAGTTTCCTGGGCGCGGACCGGCAACTGCCAAGCTGGTGGCGGGTTGCGGAAGCGACCGCGCTGGTTGGCTTCGCCGGCGGGCCGGATGCCTCGAAGCTCGCTGCGCTCGGTGAGGCCGGCGCTATCGAGGCCGGGTTGAGAGAGACTTCGAAACTGTTTGGCGCCGATGCGCGCGCGGGGTTCATTCGAGGGAAGCTGATGGCCTGGCAGGATGAGCCGTATATCCTGGGGGGCTATAGCTATACGCCGTTGGGCGCGGGAGATGCTCGGGACGACCTGGCTGAGGCGGTTCCCCCTTTGTTCTTTGCCGGCGAGGCCACTTCGACCAACGGCCATGTGGGCACCGTCCACGGCGCGATCGAATCTGGTTGGCGCGCGGCCGCGGAAGTCATCCGAAATTCGCGGTAGGCGAGGGTGGGGCGACCTGGCATTCCCCTCCGCGCGTGATAGGATTTCGACCTTAAACATGGCTGTCCGCACCAAAGCCCGCTGGGAGCGCTATCCGCAGCCTCCGTTGAAGCGCGCCCATACCGTCGTTGGCGACGTGCGAGTGCTACGCGGGGTGGGTGGCAATGGGCTGGCGCCGCGCGACATTTACGTCCACCTGCCTCCCGACTACGACATCTCGCGCAAACGATACCCGGTGCTGTATTTGCAGGACGGCCAAAACGTTTTTGACGATGCGCTCGCGTTTGCGGGGGAATGGGGAGCGGATGACGCTGCTGAGGCGCTCGCCGGCCGTGGGCTTCCGGCCATCATCGTCGGTATTCCCAACGGTGGCGCGGAGCGGATGAGCGAATATAGCCCGTGGTCGCGCTCGTCGGCCCGGTTTGGTTCACTGGAGGGCAAGGGCGCTGCATATCTTGCGTTCATGAACACCGTTCGGGGCATGATCAATCTCTCGTTTAGGACCCGCCCAGAGCCGGAATACACCGGTGTCGGCGGCTCGTCGCTGGGCGGATTGATATCGGCTTACGCGGCGCTCACCCTTCCGGACGTCTATGGTTACTGCCTTTCGATGTCGCCCGCGTTGTGGTTCTCGTTTGGCGAGATCTTCGCGCTCGCCGCGCACTCCCGGCCCAGGAGGGCGCGTTTCTACATCGACATTGGACTGCTTGAGGGTCGCTGGCGAACCGAATCAGGCGTGCCTGCAATGGTCAAGGACGCTCGCCATCTGCGAGACGTTCTCAGCGAGCAGGGCCATGTCGTCGCCTACGTAGAAGACACGGATGGGCGGCATACAGAGTCCGATTGGCGCCGGCGTTTTCCGGCCGCGCTGGAGTGGTTCCTGTCGCCGTCAAAGCGGCCCGATGGGGCCCTGGGCTACAAACACAAGCTTGGCGACGTCTGGTGAGGCTGGTCAACCAACCCGCGCCGGATCGGAGCGGGTTGGCGCTGACCGGTTCCGTGCGCGCTCGGCGTTGGTCCCTCAAACGTTATAATGTCATGACAAAATGACAACTGTGGACCGCAGTTCGCCCATGCCGCTCTATTTCCAGCTCAAGCAGCTCTTGCTGGAGAAGATTACGTCGCACGCATGGAAGCCCGGTGACCTGGTGGCCAGCGAGCAGGAGTTGCAGACCAGTCACCAGCTCAGCCGCACGACCGTCCGTCAGGCGCTGACCGAGCTCGTTGCCGAGGGGCGCCTTGTCCGCCAGCGCGGGCGCGGCACATTTGTCGCCCAACCCAAGTTTCAACGTAGCCCACGCCATCGCGGAATAAGCCAGTTTTTGACCGAGCAAGGCCATATCCCCGCCCTTAAAGTTGTTGACGCCGAGTTCGTCACGCCGCCCGCGGTGGTGCGTGAAGCCCTACAGTTAATCGGGGAGCAACGCGCCTACCGCATTCGAAGGGTGCGGCTTGCCGACGATCTCCCCATCGGCATCTTGTCTACGTATATCGCAGAGTCTGTGATGAAGCAGATCGATTTGGAAGCGCTGAGCGCCGGCGAATCACTGAACTACCTGAGCAAACTGCCCCAGATGCGCCAGACACATATCCAGCGCGCGATTGAGGCCGTTCCGGCGCGAGACGAGGAAGCCCGTTTGCTGAAGGTGCGCAAGGGCGCGCCGATGCTGTTGATCGAACGCACTGTGAGCGGCGTTGATGGCGCGCCGATTGAATTCATGCGCGCGATCTATCGTGGCGATCGTCTGAAGTATCAGGTCCCAAACGACTAAGCAAGAGCCGCGATCCTGGTCAGCGCCCGCCAGGCGATCTCAACGTCGGCCGGGGTTGTGCGCCAGTTGCTGATGGCGGCGCGCAGGCCAGGCGTTCCCTTAAACTTTGTGGGGGTCAAAAACACCCGCCCGTCCTCGCGCAACGCGGCCGCAAAAAGCGCGACGCGTTCGGCGGTCACGCTCCCGGTCAGTGTGAAACACACGACGTTCATCCGGGCCGGCGCGCGCCGCCAGAACGCGGCCGAGGACACAAAAATGGACTGTTCGCGATGATTGTCGTTACCCGCGGGACAGGCACCATTGGGGGATGCCGGGCCCGGTCCGCCACGCCCGGGCAAATATGAGTACCATCGGGGCATTCATGAACTATGACTCCCTCGCGCTGACCCCAGCCCATGAGTTGATTCACCTGATTCGCGCTCGCAGCGTGTCGCCGGTGGATATCGTCAACGCGGTATATGCCCGGATCCGGGCGCTGGAT
>JBKJQK010000150.1:0-6754 GCA_046594095.1 Anaerolineae bacterium
AAGAAGAACTACAACAAGAGCTGGCTCGACATGGCCACCATGAAGGGCAAGGACGGCCAGAACATCATGGCCGGCGTGTGGGAGCGGGTCAACGGCAAGTCCCTCGTCTGGTATCCCAAGGCCGCCTTCGACAAGGCCGGCTACAAGGTCCCGACCACCTGGGCCGAACTGACCGCCCTGATGGGTACCATCAAGAAGGATGGCGACACCCCCTGGTGCATCGGCATCGAGTCCGGGACCGCCACCGGCTGGGCCTTCACTGACTGGGTTGAGGAGATGATGCTCCGGACCACCTCCCCCGAGAACTATGACAAGTGGGTGACCAACGACCTCAAGTTCAACAGCCCGGAAGTCAAGACCGCCCTCGGCGAAGTCACCAAGATCTGGTTTAACGACAAGAACGTCTACGGCGGACGCAAGACCATCGCCACCACCAGCTTCGGCGATTCGCCCACGCCGATGTTCGCCAAGCCCGCGCCTAAGTGCTGGATGCACAAGCAGGGCAACTTCATCACCTCCTTCTTCCCGAAGGATGCCAAGGAAGGCGTCGACTACGACTTCTTCTATCTGCCCGGCCTCGACGCGAAGTACGGCAGCCCCGTCCTCGTCGCCGGCGACTTGATGACGATGTTCAACGACCGCCCCGAAGTCCGGGCCCTCATGCAGGCCTTCACCAGCGTTGACCACCTCAAGGGTTGGCTCAAGGCCGGCGGCGCGATCAGCCCGCACCAGGATGCCAAACTCGACATGTATGGCAGCAAGGTTGAGGCCAAGATCGGCGACATCATCCAGAAGGCCAGCGCCGTGCGCTTTGACGGCAGCGACCTCATGCCCGGCGAAGTCGGCGCGGGCAGCTTCTGGAAACTCGGCACCGATTTCGTCACTGGCGCGATCACCGCTGACGCCATGGCTGACGGCATCGACAAGAGCTGGCCGAAGAAGTAACGTTTCATGGTTGCCAGAGGCGGAGCGGGTGTTTACGCGCTCCGCCTCTGGAAGTTCAACACCCCTTCACGAGATGAACCTATGACACGGAACGATCGATTACCCTCAAGGAATTCGCTGGACGCAGGCCGGTTGCTGGCTGGAATGGCGCTGCTGGCCGCGGTCGTGTTTGTCATGGCGCAGGGCTTCCTGCTGCTGCGCGACGGAAACCTGCCCAAACTGGCCAACGCCATTGTCGCGATCGCGTGGGGGGTGGGCGGCATCGCCGCGGTGTACTTCACCCTCAATCTGATGGTCGAGAGCCTGAACCAGCGGGCTCGCAATATCCTGCAGCCGTTCGTCTTTGTCGGGCCGGCCGCCCTGATTCTGATCTGGTTCTTCATCATCCCAACGTTTCGCACGGCCGCCCTCAGCCTGTTCGACCGCGATGGCGAAATCTTCGTCGGCCTGCAGAACTACGTGACGACCTTCACGGATCGCGAGATGCTTCTGGCCGTGCGCAACAACATTCTGTGGATGGTATTCGGCACCGTCTTCTGCGTGGGCATGGGCCTGCTCATCGCCGTTCTCGCCGACCGCAGCCGTTATGAGAACGCGGTCAAGTCCATCATCTTCCTGCCGATGGCGATTTCCTTCGTCGGCGCCGGCGTGATCTGGAAGTTCATTTTCTATTATGCGCCCGAGGGCGCCGCGCAAATCGGCCTCCTGAACGCGGTGGTGACCGGCCTGGGCGGGCAACCACAGGCCTGGCTGGCCCTCATTCAGCCATGGAACAACTTGTTCCTGATCTTGGTCCTGATCTGGATGCAGACTGGCTTCTGCATGGTGACATTCTCGGCGGCGCTGAAGGGCGTGCCCGAGGACCTGCTCGAGGCCGGCCGGATCGATGGCGCGACCGAGCGCCGGATCTTCTTCGGCATCACCATCCCCTATATCCAGGGCACGATCGTCACGGTGACGACGACAATTCTGATCTTCACCCTCAAAATCTTTGACGTGGTCCAGGCGATGACAGGCGGCCAGTTCGGCACCGAAGTCATCGGCACCCAGTTCTATCGCCAATTGTTCGCCAACCGCAACCTGGGGGCTGGCTCGGCCATTGCGGTGGTCCTGTTGATCGCAACCATCCCGATCATGGTCTACAACCTGCGCCAGATGGCGCGCCAGAAGACGATGTAGCCGGAGGCTCAGCATGAAAACAAACACACCGTCGCTTGCGGGCCAGAAGAGACGCGGGACAATCGTATTGAACGTTGTGCTCCTGGTAATCTGCACGCTATGGATCGTCCCAACCGTCGGTCTGCTGGCGTCTTCGGTGCGCAATCGTGACGCGATCAACACCAGCGGCTGGTGGTACATCCTCCCCCACCGCGAATGGGTCAAGTCGCGCGCATTCGACGCGCCGACCGGCACTGCCGCCGACGCGCCCATCACCATCGAGGGCACCACGGCCACCTTCGAGCAGTTTCGCGACGGGGTGAGCACCCCCGATGGCAAGCGGCTGAAGTGGGAAGGCAATCGGCGCCTGGGGACAATCCAGGTCGAGGAACTGACCTGGACAATGGATACCAATTTCACGACCGCCAACTACGAGCGGGTCCTGGCCTCGACTGATTCACGGGTAAAGGAAACGCTGCGGGACGGCTCGGTCGTCGAAAACCCGGGCGAAGACATCGGCCCGGCGTTTGTCAACACGCTCACCGTCGCCGTGCCCGCCACCATCATCCCGATCCTGATCGCCGCATTCGCCGCCTACGCTTTCGCCTGGATGAACTTCCCCGGGCGCAAGCTGCTCTTCGCCGGAATTGTGGCCCTGTTGGTTGTGCCGCTTCAGACGGCCATGATCCCAATGCTGCGCGACTTTGTCGGCCTTCAGATCAACGGCACCTTCCTGGCGGTGTGGCTGGCCCACACCACCTTCGGCTTGCCGCTGGCGACGTACCTGCTGTACAACTACATCTCGCAGTTGCCCCGCGAGACGCTTGAGGCGGCTTCGATCGATGGCGCCTCGCACTTCACCACTTTCATCCGCCTGGTACTGCCGCTGAGCGTGCCCGCCCTCGCCTCGTTCGCCATCTTCCAGTTCATCTGGGTGTGGAACGACTACCTGGTCGGGCTGATCTTCCTGGGCGGATCGCCAAGCGTCCGGATCATCACTCAGCGCCTGGTGGATATGGTCGGCACGCGCGGACAGGACTGGCACCTCCTGACCGCGGGCGCGTTCATCAGCATGTTGCTTCCGATGGTTGTGTTCCTCAGCCTGCAGCGCTTCTTTGTGCGCGGCCTGCTGGCGGGCAGCGTCAAGGGTTAAATCCGGACGTCAGATTGCATGGGGAAAGCGCCCTTCGACTGGCCCCGCATACCGGGTTGATCCAAACGGATGAAGCCGAAACGTCATGAATTCTTACGACAAAGCCCTCCAACATATCGAGTCGCTCTGGCCTCGCCTGATCCGGAGTGTGCCGCGCGATGAAGGAACGCTGATCGGCCTGCCGCGCCCGTTCCCGATCCCGCGTGACGCGGGGCCAGGCGGTGGCGGGATGTTCCAGGAGATGTATTACTGGGACAGCTTCTTTATCTCACTGGCGTTTGCCGGGACATCGCGCGCGCATCTGATCGCCGACGTGGCCGAGAACTTCGCGTATCTGATCGAGCGCTTTGGCCTGATCCCCAACGGCACGCGATTTTATTTTCTTTCGCGCAGCCAGCCGCCCTTCTTCACCGAGCAGATCCAGCTTGCGCTGAGGGCGGGCGTCGAAGGCGATGCTGCCGCCCGCAGCGCCTGGCTGGCCCGGATGCTCGACCTGGCCGAGCGCGAGCACAACACAGTCTGGCTGGGCGAGGCGCAACCAAACAACCGGCGGGTCTACCGCGGGCTGTCCCGCTACTTCGACATCAACTATCTGGATATCCTCGCCTCATGCGAGAGCGGTTGGGATCACAGCACGCGCTGCGACGAGCGCTGGCTCGATCACCTGCCGGTGGATCTAAACAGCATCCTGTACACCCGCGAGCGCGACATGGCCGATTTCGCGGAGCGGTTGGGCGATACCGCGCGCGCGGCGGATTGGCGCGCCCGGGCAGCGGCGCGGCGTGAAACGATCCTGGATCTGATGTGGGATGAGCGAGCGGGCTTCTTCTTCGATTACAACTACGTCGAACAACGCATCAACCCGCATCCGTCCCTGGCCGGGTTCTATCCACTGTGGGCGGGCCTGGCCACCGGGGCCCAGGCGGCCTGCGCGGCGCGGACCTGGCTGCCCCGCTTTCTGCAGCCCGGCGGTCTTGCCACGACCCTGACCGAAGAAAAGGGGAAGCAATGGGCCTGGCCAAACGGCTGGGCGCCGCTCCAGTGGCTGGTGGTCGCCGGCCTTGACCGTTATGGATTCCACGCCGAAGCGCGCGAGGCGCGCCGGCGCTGGTGCGAGACGTGCGCGGTCGAATTTGAGCGGACGGGCCTATTCTGGGAGAAATACAACGTCGTCGATCCGGGCGCCCACTCCGAGGAAGGCCTGTACGGCCAGCTCCACGGTTTTGGCTGGACCAACGGCGTGTTCGTGGACTTCATCCGGCAGGGCGTGTAGGATTCGCTCCCGCGGCCAGAACCATGCCAGAACTTGACCTTCTCTTGCGGAATCTTTGGGCCCGAATCGGCCCCGATTGCCGGCCTGAAGACTGGGCCGCCCTGAGCCGCCGCGTCACGATTCACGCCCCCCGCCTGCACGCGCTGCTATACACGTTGTATGGCCAACGCGCCGATTTTGAGGCGCAGTACGAGACGATCCTGGCCACCGCCGGCGCCGCCTGGCTGGCGCGCCCGCTCGAGCTCAAACAGCTTGACACAACGCGCGAGCGCAACCCGCGCTGGTTCCAGTCGAACGCCATGCTGGGCGGGATCGCTTATGTCGACCTGTTCGCCGGCAACCTGGACGGCATCCGGGCCCGTATCCCGTATTTCAAGGAGATCGGGCTGACGTATCTGCATCTGATGCCCCTGTTCGCGTGCCCGCCTGATAACAGCGACGGCGGTTACGCGGTCAGCACCTATCGCGAAGTCAACCCCGCCCTCGGCACGATGACCCAGCTTCGCGCGCTCGCCGACGCGCTGCGCCACGAGGGCATCAGCCTGTGTGTCGATTTCATCTTCAACCACACCAGCGACGAACATGAATGGGCGAAAAACGCGCTGGCAGGTGTTCCGGAGTATCGGGACTACTACCTGATCCTCCCGCGCGGCCAGGCCGACGACTATGACCGCAATCTGCGCGAGATCTTCCCCGACCAGCATCCGGGCGCGTTTACGCCCCTGTCGCGTTGGCTGCCGGGCGACGACGAATGGGTGTGGACGACCTTCAACTCATTTCAGTGGGATCTGAACTATGCCAACCCGGCGGTCTTCAACGCCATGGCGGCCGAGATGCTCTTCATCACCAACGCCGGCATCGATGTGCTGCGGATGGATGCGGTCGCCTTCATCTGGAAGCAACTCGGCACCGGCTGCGAAAACCTGCCCGAAGCCCACCTTCTGATTCAGGCCTTCAACGCGCTCACCCGGATCGCCGCGCCGGCGCTGGCCTTCAAGAGCGAAGCCATCGTCCATCCCGACGACGTCGTCAAATACATCCGCCCCGACGAGTGCCAGATCAGCTATAACCCGCTCCTGATGGCCCTGGTGTGGAACTCGCTCGCGACCCGCGAGGTCAACCTGCTCCAGCAGGCGGTCAACACCCGTTTTGTCATCCACCCCGACTGCGGCTGGGTCAACTACGTCCGTTGCCACGACGACATTGGCTGGACGTTCAGCGACGAAGACGCGGCCGCGCTCGGCATCAACGGCCACGACCACCGGCGCTTCCTCAACAACTTCTACACCGGCCGCTTTGACGGGAGTTTTGCCCTGGGGGTGCCCTTCCAGGAAAACCCCAAGACCGGCGACTGCCGGATCAGCGGGATGGGCGCCTCGCTGGCCGGGTTGGAGCAGGCGTTGACGCTGCGGACCGAGGGTGGCCGTCCCTCTCAGGCGCTGGTTGACATGGCCATCAGCCGGATTCTGCTCATTCACGGGATCATTCTGAGTTTTGGCGGATTGCCCCTGATTTACCTCGGCGACGAGATCGGGACGCGCAACGACTACGCGTATCGTGCCGATCCGCACAAGGCCGGCGACTCGCGCTGGGTCCATCGCCCGCGGATGGACTGGGCGGCGGCGGCACGACGGCATGTCGAGGGCTGCGTCGAGGCCCGTATTTTCAGCGAGCTAAAACACATGATCGACCTGCGCAAGTCACAGCCGTGTTTCAGCGGCAGCGGCGACGCGAAGGGGATCGACACCGCCAACCCGCACGTCCTTGGCTTCGCTCGCTATCACGACACCGGCCCGCTAATCGTGTTCGCGAATTTCAGCGAACAACCCTGGACCATCCCGACGGCCACATTGCGCAGCCAGGGTCTGAGCTATCCGGCGCTCGACCTGATTTCCGGCGCGCCCATCGCGCTGAGCGGCGACGTCCATCTCGGGCCGTATCAGTTGCTCTGGTTGCGGCCGGCCTGAACGCGATTCGGCCCGGGCGGCTCCGGATTTCGACTGGCGCGGCTAGAATCTCGTTGTATTCGCGCGCGCCGCTGAAGGAGTAAGTGAAATGAGCATCGAATTTGGCCTCGGCATGCCCTCCCGGCCTTCCAAAAAGGTGATGGAGGCCTGGCTTCCTGATCTGGATGCGGTCCTGCCGAAGCTCGAAGGCATCTTCGAGAGCCTGTGGATCAGCGATCACTTCTTCTGGGAGGAGACGCCCACGATGGAGTGCTGGAC
>JBKJQK010000457.1:0-3398 GCA_046594095.1 Anaerolineae bacterium
TTCATCTTCATGAGTTGGTCCGATTCGCTGATGTCGATGTCGACACTGGCCCACGAGCTGGGGCACTCGATGCACAGCTATCTGACCTTTCACAACCAGCCCCTGGTCTATGCCGACTACGGGCTGTTTGTGGCCGAGGTCGCCAGCAACTTCAACCAGGCCATGGTGCGCGCCCACCTGTTGAAGACGGCAGGCGATGCCCAACGCCGTCTGGCCATCCTGGATGAGGCCTTCGCCAACTTTCACCGGTACCTGTTCGTCATGCCGACCCTGGCCCGATTCGAGCGCGAGTTACACGAGCGGGTGGAGGCGGGCGGCGCGATCACCGCGCAGCACCTCAGCGAGCGTTTTGTGGCTCTCTTTCGAGAAGGCTATGGCGATGCCATGGAGATTGATGAGCGGCGCCTCGGCTCGGGCTGGATGAACTTCGGGCACCTGCACGCGCCCTTCTACGTCTACCAGTACGCCACCGGGATCGCGGCAGCCAATGCGCTGGCCAGCCAGGTTCTGGAGGAGGGCGCGCCCGCGGCCGAGCGCTACCGGGCGTTCCTCAAGTCTGGCGGGTCCTGTTACCCGCTGGATGCCCTGCGCCTGGCCGGCATCGACATGGAGCGCCCTGAGCCGGTCGCGCGCGGCTTCGCGGTTCTGGCCGGGATGGTGGATGAGCTCGAGCGGGCGATCGGATAGCAGGCTGGGGGCGGATCGTATTCTCATGTTGAGCGCGGATTGAGCGCTGGATGGTCAGGCGCATGGACAATCGTCTGGAATAGAAACAGACAAGGTGCCAACCCATGCAGATTGCGATTCCACCGTCCCGCTCCCGCTTTGCCATCCGCGACTACGTCCAGACGCTCGATCCGGTCAAGGACCATCAGGAGATCGCCTACCTGAGCGTGTGCTATGACTTTCCGTGGGACACGACCCGGGCCCTCGAATTTGCCCTGTTCCGCACCTTTGGGGTGGCCAAGGGCACCCCGCTGCTGGCCTCGACGCGCGAGTGTTCTTCAAGCGCACCCAGAAGCGCTATGACGACACCGTATTGATCCTGAGTGAGCTGCTCGAATTCGGCTACGACAGCGAGCGCGGGCGGGCAGCCCAGCGCAGGATGAACCAGCAGCACGGCCGCTACGTCATCCCCAACGACGAGTATCTCTACACCCTGAGCACCTTCATCTTCGAGCCGATCCGCTGGAACGCCCGGTTTGGCTGGCGGCCGCTGACCGAGCCGGAGAGGCTGAGCTCGTATTACTTCTGGCGCGAGGTCGGGCTTCGGATGAACATTCAGGACATCCCGGCCAGCTATGAGGCGTTCGAACAGTACAACATCGACTTTCAGCGCTGGGAGTTTCGCTTTGCGCCGGAGAACAAACAACTGGCTGAGGCAACCCGCAATCTGATGCTGAGCTGGCTACTGCCGAAAGCGCTCTGGCCGCTGGGCGCGCCATTCATCCACGCCATCCTCGACGACCCGATGCTGGACGCGGTCGGCCTGCCGCGCCCGCCGGTCTGGATGCGGGCGCTGGTGACAGGCTCGCTGAAGTTGCGGGCGAAACTCTTCAGCCTGCTCTCGCGCCGCCGCGAACCGCGATTGGTTACCGGGCAGAAGAGCCGCACCTATCCCAACGGCTACACGATCGACCAGTTGGGCGCGGATCGATGAGGGAATGAACCACCAGCACCCAACAGGCCCAACCGGCAAAGCCTTGCTCGATGCCCTGTCCGCCGGCGCCGAGCTGTCGGCGCTCCGCAACGCGAATCTGGACGGCTGCGGACTTGCCGATTTTCCAGTGGAGGTTTTGCGTCTTCCAGCGCTCACCACCCTCAGCCTGTTCGACAACCAATTGACCCGAGTGCCGGGTTCGATTGGCGGACTGCGTCATCTGTCCACCCTCAACCTCGCTGAAAACAAGCTTGAGAATCTCCCGGATGAAGTCGGCGCGTTCGCGCGGCTCGAGATGCTCGACATCGGCCACAACCGCCTGGCGCGGCTGCCCGAATCGCTGGGCGCGCTGCCAGGTCTTACCTTCCTGTATGCCAGCGACAACGCCCTGAGCGATTTGCCATCCGCAATGCGCCGGCTATCGGGTCTGCGCTACCTGGGCCTGACCGATAACCGATTACAGGAGTTGCCCGGTTGGATCGGCGCGTTGGCCGGACTTGTCGAACTGCGGGTCTACAACAACGCCCTCGCCAGCCTGCCGGACGAAGTCGGATCGCTCTCGAATCTGGTCGAGCTGCATGCCAACAAGAACCGTTTAGCTCGCCTGCCGGACACCATCGGCCGACTGACCTCTCTCACCCGCCTGATTCTGCAGAGCAACCACCTGACGACGCTGCCCGAGGCGATCGGCGATCTGGCCAACCTGACCGAACTGGACCTCCGCTTCAATTCTTTGGAAGGTCTGCCGGCGGGCGTCAGTCGCCTGCGGTCGCTCGAATACCTCGACCTGCGGGCCAACGCGCTGACCGCGGTGCCGAAGGGTCTGGCCGAGCTGCCAAAGCTGCGCAAGCTCGACCTGCGTTGGAACCGGCTCGTCGGAACGCCGGCCTGTGTCGCCCCGCTTACGGACCAGGGCTGCCTGGTCTACACCTGAACAGGCCGCTTGACACGTCCTGAATCGGTCCTAGAATCCATCAACTCGTAAGATCGCGTTATCGTTATCAAAAGGAGTCGCCATGCAGGACAAGGTAACCCGGCGCCAGTTCTTGAAGATATCAACTGGCGCCATGAGCGGGGTAGCCGCCGCGGAAATGGCCGGCCTGGGCGTTGCCCTGCCCGCCATGCAAGTCCGCACGAATCCCGCGATTGTCAAGAAAGGCAAGGAAGTGGCCTCGGTGTGCCCCTACTGTTCGGTGGGGTGCTCCCAGATTGTGACCGTCGCCGACGGGAAGATCCTCGACATCCAGGGCAATTACGACAGCCCGATCAACGAGGGAACGCTGTGCCCCAAGGGCGCGGCCACCTATCAGCTCGCGATTAATCCAAATCGTTGGACAAAGGCGAAGTATCGCGCGCCCTTCTCCGACAAGTGGGAGGACATCGACCTCGAGAAGGCGATGGACATGATCGCCGAGCGGTTCAAGAAGACTCGCGAGCAGACCTGGACGGAAAAGGCCAGTGTCGGCGGTACCGACCGGGTGGTGCGCAATACCCTGGGCATCTTCTCCCTGGGCGGGGCCACCATTGACGACGAGTGGAACTACATTCACCAGAAAGTGATGCGCGCCGCGGGGGTCGTCGCAATCGAAAACCAGGCCCGCATTTGACACTCTTCCTCGGTCCCCGGTCTGGGGGTCTCCTTTGGTCGCGGCGCGGCCACCACCTTTGCCCGTGATCTGTCCAACGCGGACGTGATCATGGTCATGGGTTCGAATATCGCAGAGTGTCACCCGGTCGC
>JBKJQK010000287.1:0-13760 GCA_046594095.1 Anaerolineae bacterium
GTCAAACCGACCGAGGCGGTGGCCAAACCGACCGAGGCGGTGCCCAAACCGACCGAGGCGGTGCCCAAACCGACCGAGGCGATGCCCAAACCGACCGAGGCGATGCCCAAACCGACCGAGGCGATGCCCAGGCCCACAGAGGCGATGCCCAAGCCCGCCTGGATGGCGATGAAGCTGACCGATGTTCGCACCGGGAAAACCTTCATGCTGTCCGATTTCGCCGGCAAGACTGTCTTCGTTGAGACGATGGCGACCTGGTGCTCAAATTGCGCCCAGCAGTTGCGCAACGTGAGGGACGCTCGCAAACAGCTCAATCCTGAAAAAGTGGTCTTCATTGGGCTCAGTGTAGAGTCTGATCTGGCGCCAACGGAGCTCGCCAAGTACGCCGACAAGGCCGGACTTGACTTCCAGTTTGCGATTCTGGATACCGGCGCGCTCAAGGCCCTGGTGGATGCCTTCGGCTTTAGCGCCATCAACCCTCCCAGCACCCCCCACTTTGTCATTCGGCCGGATGGCGCCGTCTCAAAGCTCGCCACGGGCTTCGAGGACGCCGCCGCGCTTGTCAAATCTCTCGGCGGGCAATAAAAGCTGACGGCGGAAAGCGGATTGCGACACGTCCCGATCGGTGTATCGCCCGCAGACTCGCCGGAATTCCACCATGTCTGAACTCCTCCAGGCGTTCGCGCTAGGCAACAGCGCGATTCTGACCAACGTTTGCATGTTACCCCTATATCCGGGCCTGATCGCTTTCCTTGCCGGAACCAATCCGTCCGGAGGGGCGCGGCCGCGCGCTGGCCTTGGCGTGCTGGTCCTGGCGGGCGTGTTATCCATGATGCTGATCATCGGCGCGACGCTGGCGGCGCTGCGCCAGTCATTTGCCGCCATCCTGCCGGCGCTCCTCCCCGCCATTTATGGGATCGTCATCATCCTCGGCCTGTTGATGCTATTTGGCGTCAATCCGTTTTCACGCCTGGCGTCGGCCCAGGCCCCGGTATTGCGCGACCCGCGCGCAACCGCGTTCTTGTATGGCGCATTGCTCGCGCCGATGACCCTCCCGTGCGTGGGTCCGCTCATCATCGCCACGTTCGCCCTCGGGGCTGGTAACGCTGCGACCCTGGGGCAGGGCATCCTCTACTTCCTCGCGTTCGGCCTGGGATTCGGGTGGCCGTTGATCGTGTTGCCGCTTCTGGCTGCGCCATTGCAGCGCCGATTCACCGGCTGGCTGGCCTCGCGCTATGCGCTGATCGGGCGCCTATCCGGCCTCCTCCTGATCCTCATCGGCGTGTTCGGATTCGTCACTGAACTGAGGGGGTGACCCGCGCGCCGTACAATCTGCGTAGTGAGTGATACCGCCCAGGCCATCCGAGTGCTCATCGTCGATGACCAGCCCATTGTGCGCGAAGGTCTCTCGGTCGTCATCGATCACCAGCCCGGCATGCATTGCGTTGGCCTGGCTGAGGACGGAGCCGATGCGCTTGAGAAGGCGCGGTTGTTGCTGCCGGATGTCATCCTGATGGATCTTAAGATGCCGCGCATGAATGGCGTTCAGGCCATGCGCGCCATCACCCAGGCTGGGTTGCCCTGCCGGGTGATCGTGCTGACAACCTATGACAGTGATGACTGGGTCTTTGACGGCGTGCGGGCCGGGGCGATCGGGTATCTGCTCAAAGACGTCAGCGTCGACGCGCTCGCGGACGCGATCCGGGCGGCCTCGCGCGGCGAGTCGCGCCTGGATCCCGGGATCGCCCGCAAGGTAATGGACGAATTTCGGCGGGTCAGCGCCGATCCGCGCCAACCTCAGCCGCGTGAACGCCCGCACTATGAGGCCTTGACCGACCGCGAGTCCGATGTGCTCAATCTCATTGCCGAGGGCCTGATCAACCGTGATATCGCCGCCCGCTTGTTTCTAAGTGAAGGCACGGTCAAGAACCACGTCAGCGTCATCATGGCCAAACTCCAGGCCAACAGCCGGGCGGACGTCGTGGCCAAGGCATATCGAGAGGGGATTGTGCGCCCTCGTTAACGCTCAATGGACATTGGACAATGGCCTTTGCTGGAGTACGACGATGCGCGCGAGGCGGTCATTGAGCCGTCACGCGTCATCGTGGCCATCCCCGGGATGGACCGGGCAGTGCTGTGTTTTTTCCAGGATTCAATTGACCGGCTCGCCCGGGTCGCCGCCGCGCCGATTGCCTTTCATCTCAACTCTGAAATTGGCCGGGTTCCGGTCTACGACCTTGACGTCGGCGGGCGCCGCGTGTTGCTTTGCCATCCCGGCGTCGGCGCGCCGCTGGCCGCCGCGTTTCTGGAGGAGTTGATTGCGCATGGCTGCCGGCGCGTAATTGCCTGCGGCGGGTGCGGCGTGCTTGACTCGAGCCTGCCTGTCGGACACGTCCTGTTGCCAGTTTCGGCCGTGCGCGACGAGGGGACCTCGTATCACTATCTCCCGCCGGCCCGCGAAGTTGCGGCCCATCCCCGCGCAGTTGCGGCGCTCGAAGCGGTCCTGCGGGCGCGCGGGATACCCTACGACCTTGTCAAGACCTGGACGACGGACGCGATCTATCGAGAGACCCGCGCTCGGGTCGCGCGCCGCCAGGCCGAGGGCTGCCGCACCGTGGAGATGGAAGCGGCCGCGTTTTTTGCGGTTGCCCAGTTCCGCGGCGTTGAGATGGGTCAGGTTCTGTATGCCGGTGACGATGTCGCCGCCGCGGAATGGACCCACCGGGACTGGACCCGCCACTCGGTACGCGACACGCTTCTTGAGATTGCCCTGGACGCCTGCGCCGCGTTGGACTGACCGCGGACAGATGACTGCTAACCGAATCAGGTCCGGGCCGGCGTTGGCCCGCGTGCCTTGTTGGGCTATTGTTGAGTCTCAGGGGACGTCCGCCGGGTATCTGAAGTGAGCATTTAGGGAGTTCCGGCCACCCGTCCGCTTTTCCCGTTCGGGTCCATACTCCGCAGCTATAAGCGCATGAGAAGGCGCTTCCACGGCGCAATTTTGCGCTGTCGCACAAGTCCCCCGGGACACGAGGCCCGCTGCGATGAATAACAAACTAAGTTACGCGATTGGTTTGGCGGGCGCGCTGGCGCTTGCGTTTTCAGCCGGCCGAGGGTCGGCGCTCTCAGTTGCTACGGCTGAGACCTACACGCCGGAATTTGTACCCCAGGCGCCGCCCACTCCCACGCCGTCCCCGATCGGATCGCAA
This sequence comes from Anaerolineae bacterium, assembly GCA_046594095.1. GTDB lineage: Bacteria > Chloroflexota > Anaerolineae > J036 > Brachytrichaceae > Brachythrix. The sequence continues at coordinate 3,210 of JBKJQK010000287.1, forward strand.
AATGGAAGCGCCTTCACCTATCAGGGCCAATTGCGCAAGAACGGCGCCGCGGTGAACGGTAATTGCGACGCGACGTTCAGCTTGTGGATCGCCGAGACTGGCGGGTTGCAAGTTGGCCCGGCCGTGACGTCGCCGACATTGACGGTGGCAAATGGCCTGTTCACCCTGGCGCTCGATTTCGGCTGGGGGGCCATGAACGGTGAAGCCCGGTGGCTGCAAACGGTGGTGGGGTGCGGCGAATCCCCAACGATCCTGAGCCCGCGGACGCCAGTGCGCCCGGCGCCGTACGCATTTGCGCTGCCAGGACTGCGCACAGTACCTGCCAACGTCGACGGTTTAATGCGCGACACGATGAACCTGATTGGCGGCGTGGCCGGCAGTGGCAAGGACAACCAGATCAGCGCCAGCAGCTACGACAGCGTCATCGCCGGCGGGATCAACAACGGCATCTTCCGCGACTCGCCGATGAGCGGTATTGGCGGAGGCGGCGGCAACGTTGTCAGCGACACGAGTCCGCTCGGCGTCATCGGCGGTGGGAGCTTGAACGGCATTCGGAACTCCAGCGCGAATGGCGTGGTAGCGGGCGGTACCGGAAACCAAATCAATAACAACAGCTCCTATGGCGCGATCGGCGGGGGCACCGGAAACCGGATTGATAACAATGGAAATCAAGGCGCTATTGCGGGCGGAAATGGGAACAGCATCGATCACTTCAGTTCCAACAGCGCCATTGGGGGTGGATACCGAAATCAGATCGACACCAACAGCTTCCAGAGCGCGGTCGCGGGTGGAAACACAAACGTCATCACGAACGCAAGCCACAGTGGCGCGATCGGCGGCGGCAACGGCAATGTGATCAGCAATACGAGCTTTAACAGCGCCATCGCGGGTGGAATCGGGAATCGAATTGACACCTTCAGTGAGAACGCCGCGATTGGGGGGGGAAACGGGAATCGGATCGACTTCTTCAGCTCGAACAGCGCCATTGGCGGCGGTTCCGGCAATCGCATCTCGAACTTCAATCCGACGAGCTTCATCGGCGGCGGGTTCTTCAACCTCATCAATAACAACAGCCATTTGAGCGCCATCGCCGGCGGCAACGCCAACGTGATCAGCAACACGAGCTACAAGAGCGCGATTGCCGGCGGCGACAACAACCGCGTTGAGAACGGCAGCTACTACAGTTTCATCGGCGACGGCGCCAGCAACGGCATCAAGAACGGCAGCGGCTATAGCGTCATCGGCGGCGGGACCTACAACCTGATTGAGTTCTCAAGCGATCACGGCGTTGTCGCCGGCGGGAATGCCAATGTCATCACGGGGAGCTTTTACAGCGCGATTGGCGGAGGAAACAATAACCGCATTGAAAACGGCAGCGCGACAAGTGTCATCGGCGGCGGCAACGGTAACGTTATCTCAACGGGTTCGAACGCAATGATTCCAGGCGGCAGCGAGAACCACGCCGAGGGAGACTACGCGTTCGCGGCCGGACATCAGGCCAATGCCCTGCACGACGGTGCGTTCGTGTGGGCCGACAACGCGGGGAGCCAGTTATTCTCGTCCGCCGCCAACCAGTTCCTCGTCCGCGCGAGCGGTGGGATAACCCTCTACTCTGACGCGAGCGCATCCGTCGGGGCCAGCTTGAGCCCAGGCAGCGGCTCTTGGACCAGCGTCAGCGACCGGTATCTCAAAGCCAACGTCGCCGCCGTTAACCCGGCCACAGTGCTTGAGGGCATTGCCCGCCTTCCCGTCAGCACCTGGAATTACGTTTCGCAGGATTCGGGCATCCGCCACATGGGCCCAATGGCCCAGGACTTCCGAGCCGCATTTGGGCTGGGCGAGAGTGACACTGGAATCAGCGTCGTCGACGCCGATGGCGTGGCGCTTGCGGCGATCCAAGGTCTCAAGGCCGAGAACGACGCGCTGAAGGCCCAAAACGCAGCCTTTGCGAGCCGGCTTTCGGCGCTCGAGGCGAGGATGGGCTCGGTTCCGCCTTCAGCCCAGTCCGGCCCCGCGCCGATGCCGGCGGCCGTCCTCGCAGCGCTTGCTTGCGCCGCAGCACTGGCGATGATCGCGGGATTTGGGGCGCGCCGGAAGAAGGATGCCCGGGCGGTCCGATCCGCCCTGGTCCTCATCGCAATTGTGGCGTCGGCGGCCCTGTCGGGTCGCGGGGTCAGCGCCCAAACCGGCGGCGGCTACGACCTGACCTGGAATACCGTCGATGGCGGCGGAATCACGTTTGCGACTGGCGGCGGGTATGAGCTGGGTGCGACCGTTGGTCAAGCTGACGCGGGCGCCAGCGCCGGCGGCGGCTACAGCCTGAACGGCGGTTTTTGGGTTCGTTCACCCCTGACGGTTTACGTGCCACTGGTTGTCCGCTGACAGGTCCCTCGTGACCGGCGGCCGCGCAAACGGTGCTGCCGATCTTCGAGGACAACTCCGTTTGGGGTTGCCTTATCCGGCCCGACCAGGTCAATCAAGCGCTCGACTTGATCTGTATTGGGGATGCCCCAAACACGGTCCGGTTCGTGGCTACGCTTCGAACGACCGAAGTCCAAACCGCCGCCCCGTAACCTCGGCCGGTTGCGCGTTGGGAGATGGGTCGAAACGCGCTTGCGATTCCAGCGCGCCATAAGCGGCGCTTAGTTCAAAGTTGGAGGTTCTGCGTTCAACTTGAGCGCCGCGGCCAGTCGCAGCGTGTCGAGATTGCGCCCGGTTAACACGGCCGCAACACGCCGGCCGCGAAAGCGCTCCGGATAGCGGCGTAGCGCCGCGATCGGGGCTGCGCCGGCGCCCTCAACGATGATGGCATGGTCGGCGACGAGCCGGCCGATGCCCGCCATCAGCTCGTCTTCGCTCACAAGGAGCATGTCGTCCACAAGCCGGCGCATGACGTCGAAGGCCATCGGGACAGGGCCCGTCGTCGCAACGCCGCCGGCGAACGTAGTTGTCGGGCGGTGGATGATGCGGCCCAGCCGCCAGCTTTCAGTTGCAGCGGGAGCCGCCTCAGACTGAACGCCAATGATCTTGACGTCGCGGCCCGCGCCCTTCGTCGCCAGCGCGCAGCCGGCGATGAAGTTGCCGCCCCCCACGGGGATGAGCAGCGTATCAATTCCCGGCTGCTGGTCGATGATCTCCATCGCCACCGTGCCCGCGCCGGCCATGATCCAGGGATCCTGTCCGTCCTCCAGATAAAGCCAGCCCTCGCGCGCCGCCAGCGCCCGGGCGATCTCGCAGCTCTCGCCCCAGTCGCCTCCATCGATAACAACCTCGCCGCCGGCGGCGATCATATTCCGGCGTTTGATATCGGGTGTGTCGCGCGGAACGACGACCACACAGCGCGCCCCGGACTGGCGGGCCGCCCAGGCCATCGCCGCGCCGTGATTGCCTGTGCTGGCGCAGATCAGGGTCTTTCTGAGCGCGGATGGATCGAGCGATCGAATGCAGGCGAGCGCGCCGCGCGCCTTGAATGAACCAATCGGCGCGAAGCACTCGCACTTGAGCCAGATTTCCGCGCTGGACTGCTCGCTCAACCACGGAGCGAAGATCAGCGGAGTGGGCGCCAGCGCGTCTGCGATGAGCCGTCGCGCGATCTGGAATTGCTCGAGTGTGGGTTCGTTTGTCATGTGACGCTCGCGTCCCGCCCGGCCTGCATGACAAACGACACGCGCGCCAGCGCGGACATGTCCTCAAGCGGGTCGCCGTCTACGAGGATGAGGTCGGCCTGTTTGCCGGCCTGGATACTGCCCACCGTTTGGTCCACGCCCAGAAGCGCCGCCGCCCTCGATGTCGCTCCCTGGATGGCGGCCATCTTGCTTAACCCGCGCTCATGCAACAAGCGGATGTCTCGCCATAGCAGATTCGGGAAAATTTGCGGCTCGCCACAGTCAGTGCTGGCCACGACGTCGACGCCCAGGCGGATCGCTTCCTCACACGAGGCCCAGTGCCTGTCGCGAATCCGCAGCATCCGCTCGCGAAACATCGGGGTCAGGTCATCGCGCTCCAATGTCACCTCCGTCACCGCCAGGGTCGGGACCAGGGTCACGTCGTTTGCGCGCAACTCGCCGATGGCTTCCTTGCTCGCGAGAAAGGCGTGCTCGACGCTGTTCACCTTGGCCCGGGCAGACCGGATCACGGAAATCGAGTTCTGGGCATGGCTGAAGATGCGCAGCCCTCGCCGGCGGGCCTCGCCGGCCAGCATCGTGATCTCTTCCTGCGACATTTCCTCAACCGCGGCTTCGGGGCCGGTCAGCATCGCGGCTTCGCTGGCGACGATCTTGATCACGTCCGCGCCATCCCGCATCTGGGCGCGCACGGCCTGCTGCAGGGCGTCCATGCCATCGGCCTCGACTCCAAAAAGGCGGCCATGTCCGCCGGTGATGGTGATCGCGCAGCCGGGCGCGAGAATCCGCGGGCCCGGGATGAATCCCTTCGCGATTGCGTCGCGCAGCGCGAAGTTCAACTGGCGTGGCGCGCCTGCGTCTCGCGTGGTCGTGATCCCGGCCTGAAGGGCCGTTCGCGCCGCGCGCGCGGCATAGGTGATGGCGACTGCGCCGGACTCGCCCCACACCTTGTTGAATGGATCGGCCGACCACGGATCAAGCGTGTAGTGGGCGTGGCAATCGATCAGGCCCGGCAGCAGCGTCTTTCCCGCGCTCTCGATGATCCGGCCTTCGGACGGGTTGCGCGGACGGGTAGGTTCTATGCGTTGGATCAGGGCGCCCTCCACGATGATATCGATCCCGTCGCGGGCAGTGTCTGAGGCGCCGTCAATCAGTCGGGAATTGTGGAAGATGGTCGTCGTCATGATGAGGGTTGGGTGAAATGGGACCTGGCGCCGGATGCCAACAGGACCTGGGTGGTCACGGCACGGTGGGCTGTTGCTGGGTGAGCGCGGGCAGAAACGCTCGGTTTCCGACCAGCTCGTAGAAGTAGGTGTCGCGCAGCCGCTCGGAGCCGTTGCGGCCTCCGGCGACGACGATGCCGGCCGGAATCGCGGTCACCGCGATGTTCCGCCAATCGCCGAACTTCGGCGTCTCAAACAGCGTCCAGGTATTCAGGGCCGGGTCAAAGCGCTCGCTGAAGCCCAGGTAATTGGCGCCGCCTCCGCCCACCGCGTATAGCGCGCCGCCCGTCGCCGCCAGGCCGAACGCAGAACGGCGCAAGTTCATGCGCGGACAGGGAGACCAGGTGTCGCTGGCCGGCGAATAGGCGTCGCAATCGGGCCGGTCCTGTCCGTCGGCCTGGCCGCCGACGACGAAGATTCGGTCCCCCAGAGGCGCTGCCGCGGCAAGCCCGCGCGGAGTGGGAATCGGCGCGCGTTTCTGCCAGGCGTTCGTAGCGGGATCGTAGGCATAGGACTCGGGATTGAGACCCTGGCCTGAGTAGCCGCCAAAGACAAATACAAGATCCCCAAGTACGGCCGAGACATGTCCGGCCAGCGGCGCGGGAAGCGGGGCGAGCGACTGCCATAGGCCCGTTTCGGGATCGAAGACCTCAAAACGATTTGTTGGCGTGTCGTTGGACAGAACCCCGCCGCTGACGTAGATTCGCCCGCCAAGCGTGGCCGCCGCGGCGATGCCAATCGCCGTTGGTTTTGGCGCGCCCCCAGTTTCCCAGCCGTTTGCCTTCGGGTCATAGACGAGCACATCGCCCGTGGCCAGAGCGCCGACCACACCTCCGATCAGGTAAGCCCGGTTGCCCGCCGTGGCCGCGACCGCGAATTCGCGCGCCGCGGGCAGCCGGCCGCGCTCGAACCAGCGGCTGCTTTCGCCCGGGAAGCGCAGACCGCCGCCGACTGACGGGGTGTTTTGGCGCAGGGTGATGGGCCCCGAGGCCGAGGCGGCCGGCTCGCGGCCAGACAGCAAAGACGCTCCGGCGACAATCGTCGCGACGACGGCAATGGCCATGCTTGCCCGGCGGAAGCCCGACAGGGCGGGCAGGGCCAGCGGGTTCGGCGCGACGCGCACGACCATTGCGGCTGGAATTGCGATTGCCGCGTCGGGAGTTGACTGTTCGGCGGAGGCCGCGTCAGGTCCGGTCGGCACCAGGCCCGAAACCGGGAAGATGGCCGCAACGGGCCGGCCGTTGGCGTCTGTCGGCGCGCCGGGACGGGACGTGTTGCTCTGATTGACGGCCACCCAGCCATTTCTGACGGCGGTCATTGTCACCGAAGTCCGGGAGTCGGCCTCCAGCTTCACAAAGATGTTACGGAGATGAACCTTGACGGTGTTTGGACTGATGATTAGCCCGGTGGCGATTTCCTTGTTACTCGCCCCGGTCGCAAGGAGGCGCACGACCTCCAGCTCACGCTCCGTCAGCGGTTCACCCGGTTCTGCCATCCCGGCGATTGTAGCGGAGGCGAAACGCTATTGTCGGGTATCAGGCGCGCTCACGCACTGAAAGTGCGCGCCCGCCAGCTCGATTCGCGTGTTCGGGGCGACGTCAATGCTGGCAGACCATGCGTCGCTATCTATGGCATCGATGGCTTCCTCGATTCCGGCTGCGCGCACGTCGATCAGACTGCCGCGAGTCTCGGCGCACACGCAACGAAGGGTTGCGCGCTTCAGGCCGTGAGACAGTGTTTGAAACGACGCGCGGTCAAATCCGCCGCCACTGACCCGCAGCCGCGCGAGGGTTGCGCCGGCCGCGGCGTCGACGACCTCCGCATCGCCGGCGGCGTTCTCGGCCAGGCGGGCCAAGACTTTGCGGACGCCCGGGTTGTAGGTCTCGAGGAGCGGCAGTAGTTCTTGGCGGACCCTGTTGCGCAAATGACGAGGATCGTCGTTGCTGGCGTCGTGGCGGAAGGCCAGACCCCGGGCGGCGCAATAGGCTTCGATCTCACTGCGCACGACGCGCAGGAGCGGGCGCCAAAGGCATATGTCCGGCGCACCATTCAGGCTTGAGAGAACGGCCATGCCGCTCAACCCGGTCGTGCCGGTGCCACGGAGCAGCCGCAGGAGAAGGGTCTCGGCCTGGTCGTCCGCGTGGTGAGCGGTGGCGACCCAGGGCGCGCCCACGCTGGACGCGACGCCTGCCAGGAATCGGTAGCGGGCTGCCCGGGCGGCCATCTCGAGCGAGAGCCCGGATTCACGCGCTTCCCTGGCTACGTCAGCCTGGCCAAGGTGGAAAGGCAGCCCGAGGGATTGCGCGCGTGCCGCAGTGAATTCGGCGTCATCCCGGGACGATGCCCCACGGAGACTGTGATCGAGGTGGGCGACCTCAATTGTTAGCCTTCCCTGGTCGGCCGCGCCGCGCAGGACTTCCAGCAAGGCGACCGAGTCTGCGCCGCCCGACACGGCCACAACCACCCTCACGGGAATAACTGGCCGCGCGCTGGCCAGCCGAAGTGCCTGGTCCAGCGCGCGGCGCGCGAGCAACGGAATCCGTTGCAGGGCAGCGGTCACGGCTTACTTCGCCGGCGCCGCCGCGGCTGCCTTGCGGCGTGTGCCCCAGAAATCGTGCTCTTCCCAGGCCACGATCAGTGGAACCGCGTTGAAGATTGAGGAGTAGGTGCCCGACACCAGACCCATCAGGAGGACGGCCACAAACTGCTTGATGCTGGCGCCTCCGAACAAGAGCAGGGCAACCATCACGAAGATATTGACCAATGACAGCGCCAGTGACCGGTGGAGCGTCTCAACCAGGCTTCGGGTCACTATCTGGGTGAACGGCTCGCCGCGATGGCGGGTCAGGTTCTCGCGGATCCGGTCGTAGACCACGATGGTGTCTTGAACCGAGAATCCGACGACGGTCAGCATCGCGGTCAGGAACAGCGCGTCGACTTCCCAATCGAAGAAGAAGCCAAGCAACGCCGTCAACCCGGCGGCCACAAGCAGGTCGTGGCCCATCGCGATGATCGCGCATACGCTATAGCGGAGGGCGTGCTGAGCTTTGCGGAAGGCGTACCAGATAAATAACAGGACTGCAATCGCCGCGGCGATCATGGCAAAAAGGGCCGCGCTCGTCACTTCGCCCGCGACGCGGGCGCCAACGGATTCGACCGAGGACTGGGCCTTGTCGAGCCTGGCCAGGCTGGCGTCGATTGAGGTACGGATCGCTTCGGCCCGGCCCGCATCCAGGAAGTCGGTGCGCACCTGCCAGGTGCTATCTGCTTCCGAGCCCAGACGCGAAATCGAGGGGTTTGCCAGACCCTGGGCCGCAAGGGCGCCGCGCAGCGCGTCCTCGGATACCGGCGACAGGAACTTCAATACGAGGCGGGTGCCTTCCTTGAAGTCCACGCTCAGCTTCCACGGGGTGTGGGTGGGGAGCGTGACGATGTTGTAGGCCATTGCCAGGATACCCGGCAGAATGATGGCCAGCGAGATCAGAAAGTAGAGGCGCCGGTTGTTGACGATATTAAACATGGATCAAGCTCCCAGCAGTGACGCGCGTTTGACGTGGTCTTCAATCTCGCGTGAGAAAAAGCCGCGCATCAGCGCCCGGGTGACGACCATCGCGGTGAACATGCTGATCAGAATACCGAGGGCCAGGGTCAGGGCAAAGCCCTTGACCGCGCTCGCCCCGAACGTGTTGCCGAACATGAACAGGATGACGCAGGTAATCAGCGTGCTGATGTTGGAGTCGCGAATCGACGTCCAGGCCCGCTGGAAGGCAGCCTCAACCGCGCCGCGAAGGGTTCGACCGCCGCGCAGTTCTTCCTTAAAACGCTCGAGGACCAGGATGTTTGCATCTACGGCGGTCGCAATGGATAACACGAAACCGGCGATACCGGGCAGGGTCAGGACCACTGGCAAGAGCACGTACACGGCGAGGGTGAACACGGCAAAGAAAAGAATCGCCAGGCTGACGATCGCGCCTGGCACACGGTAATAGGCGATCATAAAGGTCACCAGCACCGCAAGCCCGATGATGCCGGCGAACACGCTGCGCCGAACCGAATCCGCGCCCAGCGTCGCGCCCACGTCCTTCACACTTTCGATCTTCAGCGGCACCGGCAGCGAGCCATAATTCAGGGTCACTGCCAGGCTGTTGGCGCCGTCCGGGGTGAAGCCGCCTGAAATCTCGCCGCCCGTGGGTAGCGCTGCCCGGATCGATGGGCACTGAAGCACGATTCCGTCCAGAACGATGCACAGGGGCTGGCCGATGTTCTTTCCGGTGAAATCGCCAAAGGAAGTCTGAGCCGAGGGCTTTACGCTAAACAGAACGACTGTCTGGCCGGCGTTCGCGCCCGTGCGACTGTTATTCACCAGGACCTCGCCCGTGAAAGCGGTCCGGAAAACCCGCGTGCCACTGACGGTTTCAGCGGCGTTGATGGGCCGTCCCGCCGATGAGGTTTCGGGGTAGATCAACGAGCGGAAAAGGCTAAAGGTCGTTGAGATTGGCGTCCCTTCCTGCGGGCGGGTGGCCACTGTCGCCTCGACGAACTCAAGCACGCCCTGCTTCTTGACCAGATCGATGGCGGCTTCCCGATTCGACAGACCGGGCAACTCGACCAGGATGCGGTCGTTGCCGGCCTGCTGAACGGTTGGCTCACTCGTGCCCAGCGCGTTGACGCGGCTTTCGATAATCCCAACAGCGGACGCCAGTGTTCCTGTCACCAGCGTTTGGCCCGGCGGGAGATCTGCGACCAGCAGCACCTGCAAGCCGCCCCGAAGGTCAAGGCCCTGCTTCAGCTGCAAATCGCGAACGCGCTCGTCTTGCCAGAAGGCAAGGCTGCGCACGAAGGCCGGCTTCTCGATCGGGGCGGCAAGAAACACCGATACCAGACCAAGCGCGGCGATGATGATAAGAGAGACTAAATTGCGCTCACGCATTACGAAACGTGTCCTTATGGCTTAAATTCCGGCTGCACCGCCGGTGGAAAAGCCTTGCGATTATAGCCGACGGAAAACGAGCCCCGCCGCCGTGAATGGCGGCGGGGCGACAAGTCTGGCTGAGTCTGCCGCTCAGCCGACGGGCTCAGCGGGTGCCTGCGGCGCCACAGGCGGGTGTGCGGGTCCCTCAGGCAGTGCCACCGGGAATGGAATCGCGCGAAGGGCCCGTTTGCGGGGCGCCGCTTTCTTGAGCGGCTTGGCCAAAGGGTTCTTTGGAGACGGCTTCTTGGCGGCGACCTTATTCGCAACGGGCTTCCTAGTCGCGGGTTTTTTTACGGCTGGCTTTATTGCGGCTGGCATAGGTTTTGGTCCTCGTTGAGAATGGGGGTAGCGTGACCCTTTAGGCGCGAACCCGGGCGCATTTGCGCGCCAATCACATGTGTAGTAATACTGATTTGATGAAAAGTGTCAAGTGGAATTGGACGAAATTCGCCTGTATTCTGGAGGGCCGCGACTCTCAGTGTTCCATCAGGCGACTTCGCTAAAATATAAACCCAATAACGAACGAATTTTAGGAGACAAATATGTCAATTGCAAAAGCGAGCGCAGAATGGAATGGAAACCTCAAAGAGGGATCGGGGAAAATGGCCCTCGGCAGCGGCGCCTTCAATGGAAACTATACGTGGGCATCCCGTTTCGCGGACGGGAAGGGCACCAACCCGGAAGAACTCGTCGGCGCCGCGCTCGCGGGATGCTATTCAATGTTCCTGTCCGC
>JBKJQK010000480.1:0-10110 GCA_046594095.1 Anaerolineae bacterium
GCTGCCGGAGCTACGTTACGCGGGGCATGTCCCAGCGCGCGGACTGGCGCCAATTGAGCCCTATGATGGACCGTTTTCTTGGGAAGTGGGTGGTCCGGCATGCGCTCTTTCTGCGCCGATATTTCAAACTCCAAAAGCTAAAATCCAAGGCCCTAGATGACAGCCTGATAGAGATCTTTAAGCTCCCCTACATGCGGATTCACTGGTTGAGGTACGTTGTTCAGGCTTGTTTTCCCGCCGTCACCAAGCTATTCGGCTTGTATAGGCGAGTAATGGGTCGGGCTTGAGGATATACTCATTCCCGAAATGCCAGCCGCTCCAGAGATGCCCAAGGTTAGTGTAGTCATCTGCACATACAACCAGCAGCACTTTATCCGTGAAACCTTGGATAGCGTTCTGGCGCAAACCTACCCCGTGCTCGAGATAATTGTCACGGATGACGGGAGTACCGATGACACACCGCGTACCATACTGGAGTACTCGCAGCGTTATCCGAACAAAGTGATCGCCGTCTTTAGCGAAACGAACACTGGCATTGCCGCCAATATCAACCGGGGGCTAGTCCGGCGCACAGGCGAGTACACCGCATGGCTTGATGGCGACGATCTCATGCTTCCGACCAAACTCGAGAAGCAAGTGCGTCTGATGCAAAGCCGGCCCGACGCCATCGGTTGCTATCATGACGCGGACGTGCTTGATTCCAGCGCCGGAAAGTCGCTGGGAAGGATGAGCGAGCTCTATAACGGTTCACCAAAGCTCAATCAGGGACTGCTGCGCGATTGGATGAAACCGCGCTACTTCGCATCGCCATCGTCGATTATGGCCCGGTCCTCGGCATGCCCTAAGCATGGATTCGATGAGCGAATGAAGTACCTTAGCGAAGCGCTCTTCTTCATCGAAGTCTTCCGAAACGGGCCCTTACTGGCGATCAACGAAGTGTTGGTTCGCTATCGGCGCCATGCGGCCAATGTCACTGGAACGACCCAAGCGCGCGACTTGTTTCTGGAGTACGAATTGATGATGTATGGCATCGTCGACGCCCGATACCCGGAATTGCGCCCGGTCATGAATCGGCTGCGCCGGGCCTGTCTGCTTCAGGAGGCGGTCAAGTGCTTTCGGAAGGATGATGTCAATCGCAGTAACCAGTTCCTCCGGAACGTCATGGCTGATGGGCTCGTAGATCTCAGCAAAGCCGTTATCGTCTTTTTCGGTCTACGTCTACTTGGCCGCCGCATAAGTGCCGCGACGTCCGGCACTCCGTATTCCCGTCCCGGTTGGCTGAATCGCATGGCGCGCCAATTCTTAGAATAGAGATGGCGGAGGAGTTTTCCCCCCTGGTCTCTATCTGTGTGCCGGCCTATAACGCAACGCGCTATATCGCTGAAACGGTTCGGTCGATTCTGGCGCAGGACTACTCGAACATCGAGTTGCTTATCCAGGACAACTGCTCGACGGACGGCACGTGGGAGATGCTAAAAGACCTGGCCGCCCAGCACCCACAGATTTCAATTCAGCAAAACGAGCGCAATGTGGGCATGGTCGGTAATTTCAATCGCGTGGTCAATCGGGCCCGCGGCGAATACGTTATGGTGATGGGGTCTGACGATTTGCTTGAGCCCGCTTTTGCGCGCCGTTGCGTTGAGACTTTCGCCCAGTATCCGCAGACCGATATCGTTGCGGCGAACTTCCTGTATTACGACGGCGAATCCGGCAAGACCTGGCCAAAACTCATCAAACTTGCGCCCGGTTCGCAGCGACGCTTCGTTGGGGGAGTCGTCATCGCCAACAATTTCTCCATCAATTTCTCTTTGTTCAGGCGCGAAACCCTGCAGGCGTTGCGGGTCGATGGCAATCCTTTCCTTACTTCGTTTTATACGTTCGATTGGGAGATGTGGTTCAGGGTCGCCTTTGCCGGCCTGACCGTCTATTTCCAGCCCGAGTATCTGGGCAGATTTCGGGTGCATGCGACCAGCACGTCGAGAAAACAGTCGATGCGTATGTTCAGACAGATCTTTCTCACCCTGATGATGCACCGGGATGGGATCAAGCGGGAGGCCCCGCTCGAGTATCGCGCGAAGCTCGCCCGCTTTGCCCTGCGTCACCTGGGACACCTTGTCAGCCGGCAATCGCAAGACATGCGGCTGATGAAAGCGATCCTTGGGGAACTGCTGCGCTGATCGCCGCCGCCCGCGCCCTAAAACTGCTCGAGGAAGCGCAGGTCGTTGGCCCAGAAGTGGCGGATGTCGTTGATCCCGAACAGCTTCATCGCCGTGCGCTCGGGGCCCATCCCGAACGCGAAGCCGCTCCACTCCGCCGGATCGTAGCCGCCGTTGCGCAAAACGACCGGATGCACCATCCCGGCGCCGGCGATCTCGAGCCAGCCCGTGCCTTTGGTGATCATTCGGTCGCGCTCAGTCTCCAGGCCCCAGTACAGGTCGATCTCGACGCTCGGCTCGGTAAACGGGAAGTACGAGCCGCGGAAACGCATCTTCGCCTTGCCGCCATACATCCGGCGGGCGAACTCAGTCATCGTGCCCTTCAGGTCGGCCATCGTGATGTTCCGGCCGATCGCCAGCCCCTCGACCTGATTGAACTGCATCTCGCTACGGGCGGTCACCTGTTCGTAGCGATACACCATTCCCGGCAGCACCACCCGGATCGGGAGTGTGCCGTTCTGGCCAAACTCGCGCATCGCCCGGATCTGGCCCGGCGATGTGTGGGTGCGCAGGATCACCCCCGGGCGGGTGGTGTAAAACGTGTCCCACATGTCGCGGGCGGGGTGCTCCTCGGGCATGTTTAATAGCGCGAAGTTATTTTCGTCGGTCTCGACGTCGGGGGAGCGATACACCTCGAAACCCAACTGGCCGAAGATGCCCGTGATGCGGCGCAGGGTCTGAGTGCTCGGATGCACCCGCCCGCGGGTCACCGGCGCGCCGGGCAGTGTGACATCGAGGGCGCCCTGCCTCAGGGCCCGTTCTAGTTCTGCTTCGCGCACCGCGGCCTGGCGGGCCTCGTAGGCGGCCATGAGGGCCTGTTTGACCTCGTTGGCGCGCTTGCCAAAGGCCGGGCGCTCCTCTTTGCTCAGGCTTCCCAGGGCCGACATAGCCTCATCCAGCGCGCCCTTGCTGCGCTTGGTCCCGAAAATTCGGCCATACCAGGCCTGCAGCGCGTCTGTGCTCGCAATCGCGCCGAGTTCGGCCTGGGCGGTGATCTCCAACTGATTGAGTTGCTCGGACATGAGACGAGGATTATACGAGCCGGCCTAGCGCCCCAGCATCAGCCGGCGGAGCAGGCTCTGGCCCTGCGGCCAGTCGCGCAGGTTCGCGTCGGCGTTGATGTGGCCCAGTCCGCCGACATCGATGAATTCGCTCCCCCACGCTTCGGCCAGTCCGCGCGCATACGCGAATGGGCTATAGGGGTCGTTTGTGCTGGCCACGAGCAGGCTTCGAAAAGGCAGGCGCGTTTGGGGCAGGGGCAGAAAGCTCCTGGCAATATCGGGATTGGCATCCGGCCGTTCCATCGAGGGTGGGGCGACGAGCAGGGCGGCTTTGATGGTTCCCGGCGCCTCGGCGTCAGTCTTTCGGGGCCGCTCGGGGGTGGATGAACTCTCGCCGGCCGCTGGTCGAGCAGCCGCCCAATGGGCGACCGCCAGACAGCCCAGGCTGTGCGCGACCAGGATGACTGGCCCGGGCTGGGCGCGGATCGTTTCGTCCAGGGCTGCCACCCAGTCCTCGCGCCGGGGCCGGGCCCAGTCGCGTTGTTCGACCCGGATGCAGCCCGCGAATTTCGCCTCCCATAGGGTCTGCCAATGCTCCGGCCCGCTGTTGTTCAGTCCGGGGATGATGAGAATGTGGGTATCGGCCATGGTGTCCTGTAGTATGCGGGAATCTACCATGCCCACGGATCTATCTCAGTTGATTTCCCAGCTCGTCGCGATCGATTCGATCAACCCCGACCTCGTCCCCGGCTCGGCCGGCGAAGCAGCTGGGGCCGCCTTCATCGCCGACTGGTCCAGGCGTGAGGGCCTCGAAGTTCATGTCGAGGAAGCCGCGCCGGGGCGCCCGAACGTCATTGCCATCGCGCGCGGCTCCGGCGGCGGGCGCTCGCTCATGCTGAATGGCCACATCGACACCGTTGGCATCGCCGGCATGCCCGCCGCCCATACCCCGCGCGTCGCCGATGGCCGGCTGTATGGCCGGGGCGCCTACGACATGAAGGCCAGCCTGGCCGCCTGCATGGTCGCTGTGGCGGAGGCCCGCCAGCTCAACCTGCGCGGGGATGTCCTCTTGACCGCCGTCGCTGACGAGGAGTTCGCCAGCCTCGGTACCCAGGCCCTGGTAAAGAACTGGCGCGCCGATGCCGCCATCGTGACCGAGCCCAGCCACCTGCGCGTTTGCGTTGCGCACAAGGGCTTTGTCTGGATCGATATTGAAACGCATGGTGTCGCCGCTCACGGCTCGCGACCTGATCTGGGCGTTGATGCGATCGCCAAGATGGGCCACCTGTTGGTGTGGCTCGATCACCTCGATCGCAGCCTGCGCGCGTCGCCGTCGCATCCGCTGCTCGGCAGTGGATCGCTGCACGCCTCGCTGATTTCCGGCGGGCAGGAGCTGTCAAGCTATCCCGAGCGCTGCCGACTCTCCGTCGAGCGGCGAACCGTGCCGGGCGAGACCGCCGAGTCCGTCCTGGCCCAAATCCGCTCCCTCGTCGATCGCGTGGCGGAGGACGATCCCCGCTTCAGCGCCAGCGCTTGGGTCACGCTGACCCGCGATCCGTTCGAAATCGACGTCGGCGCCGCCATCACTCAGACCCTGTTGGGGGCGGCGACGGATGTGCTTGGCGCCATGCCCGACGTGTATGGCGATACGCCGTGGTATGACTCGGCCATCCTGTCCGCGGCGGGCATCCCGACCGTCATCTTCGGGCCATCCGGCGCGGGCGCGCACGCCGTCGAGGAGTGGGTCGACCTGCATTCGGTCGCCCAATGCGCCGACGTGCTGCTCAACACGGCCGCCCGGTTCTGCGCCTAGCCGCGCAGGCCCAATGGATCATGTCTGACACCCTGACCCTCATCCACGATCATCTCAATCGTTTCATCGCCGCGGGCGAGCTGGACGGCGCCGCTTTGGCCGTCGCCCACCGCGGCCGGCAAGTGATTGCCTGGCAGGGCGGCAACGCCGCCCCCGGCCGGCCGGCCGCCGCCAACACGCTCTGGCCGATCGCCTCGATCTCCAAGACTTTTACCGCGGCCATGATCATGGTCCTGATCGAGCAGGGGGTCTTTCTGCTGTCGACGCCCGTCCGAAGCGTGCTGCCTGAGTTCACTGGCGGCGGCCGGGACGGCGCAACGCTGCGCCACTTGCTCACCCATACCGCGGGTCTGATCTATGAGTCTCCCGAGATGGACAAGCGCCTGGCCGCCCAGACTCCGATGGCCGATCTCATCGACGAGGCCTATCAGCACGAGCTGCAATTCGCGCCCGGATCCGGCCACTACTATGCCGACTACGGTTATTTGCTGGCCGGGGAGATGGCAGCCCGGACGACCGGGCGTCCGTTCGCTGAGCTCGTCCACGCGCTGGCGATCGCCCCGGCCGGCCTGAGCAACACCTGGATGCTTCCGCCGTCGATGGTGTTTGACCGGCTGGCCAAAGTGCGCGGCGTGCTGGCTGAGGGCAGCGACGGCGCGATGTACAACTCGGCCTACGCCCTTGGGCTTGCCCATCCGGCCTTCGGGGTCGTCGCCACCGCCGACGACCTCATGCGCTTCGGGATGCACTTCGCCCCGACCGGTCCGCGCTTTTTGTCCCAGGCCTCGGTTTGGGCGATGACGATTGATCAGACCGGTGGCAACTGCAAGGGTTGGGCGCCCGCGCTTGGGCCGCAGACCGCGCCGGCCTATCCCGTCGCATGGGGGTTGGGTTTCTACTTCCAGCAGCCGGAGGCGCCCGGCGTCTTCGGCGATCTGCTGTCGTTCGGGACCTATGGCCATGGCGGGGCCAGCGGCTGTCAGCTCGTCATCGATCCGCACCACGACATCGTCATCGCCCTGATGACCAACTGCCATGCCCGTACTGGCCGCGACCGCTGGTCCTACCGGCTGCGTTCGACCATCAACCGGGTCATGGCCGCCCTGACCGCATAGGCCATTTCAAAAATTGCCTACGAAGGCTATCCTGCAGAAGAAGGGGAGAACCGGAGAGAGGTAGGAGATCAGGCCTGTATTGCTTGTTCCCTCCGATTCTCCCTTTCTCCTGCAAGTGATGTCACGGGCTTGCATCACGTATGACATCGATCATCGGCCGAGGGCCTTGATCGCGGCCGCCAGCATTTCGTCGTTGTCGTCGGTGTAATCCTCGAAGCGCTTGTCGACGACGGCGTTGGGGCGCACGCCCGGACTGGGGCCGCGGGCATGCCAGCTCGTGTCCCGAACGCCGCGCACTTCGGCGATGGGCAGGGTAAGACCGAGGGTGCCGCTCGGCAGCTCGACGCTGGCCAGCACCTCAGTCCGCCCGGGTGTGCGCGCTCCAATGAGCCTGGCCCGGCCTAGATCCTGCAGCATGCCCGCGAACGATTCGGCCGGCCCGCGGGTCTGATCGCCTACCAGAATCGCCAGCGGCAGCTCCTGCGAGCCCGCCACATTTTTGCCCGTGATCTCGATCTTCTGTTTGCTGTCGCGCGCCATGATTGCGCCGGCCGTGCCATGCGCGAACAGCTCGAGCGCTTCGTAGGCCCGGAACGATGGCGATTGCATGGCGCGCAGGTCGATGATCAGGCCCTCAATGGGCTGGCTGGCGAAGCCGCGCAGGGCCGTGGCAATGAGTTCGCGCGCATCGGCGGCATCCCCTGAGTTTAGCGGGATGTAGCCGATGTTGGTGCCCGGGAGCCGGCGCGCCTGGGCGGCCGGCGCGGCCAGCAGCGCCGCGCGTGTCACGACGATCTCGCGGGGCGCCTGCCCGGGCGAAACGACCGACAGGCTGACCTTGGATCCAATCGCGCCGCGCAGCCTCTGGCGCAGCTCCGCCTGGGTGGCCAGCCCGACCGGCTGCTGGTCGATTCGGACGATGGTGTCGTGGGCGCGGATGCCAGCCCGGTCGGCGGCCGAGCCCGGCAAGACCGCCAGCGCCAGCACGCGTTCCGCGCCGGGCGCCGGTGGGGCGAAAACCAGGCCCAGGCCGCCTGGCGCAACCTCCGCCTGTAACTCGGTCGCGGTCACAAGTTCAAGCCCGGGATCATTGAGCGCGGCCAGAGTCTGGCGCAGCATGTCGGCAAAGCGGGCAGGGCTCATCCCGCCCGCGACGCGCGCGCGCGCGTCGGCGATGGCCTTGTCCCGGCCCTCCAGCGCCCGAGGATCGAGATAGCGCTCGCGGATCACGCGGGTCAGCGCGTCAAAGTCGGTCAGCTGCGCCTGGGTGTCCACCGGCAGATTCAAAGGAACGGCCGCCACGGGCGCGTTGCCCGCGCTCAGCCGATTGAGCCGGTTGATGGGGTTCAAGTCTCCGGCACAGGCGGTGAGGGCCAGCCCGAGGACGAGGCCAGTCAGCGCGCGCCCCGGGCTGGAGGGTTGGTGAGTTCGCATGGTCGCTTGCTTTGTCTCAGCCTGATCGCGCTCGATTCGTCACTCGACCGCCTTCTCAATTGCCGTCAGCAAAAGCCACAGCGCCAGAATAAGTCCGCCGCCCATGGGCAGGCACAGAAAGCCCAGAAGCGCCTGCGGCGCGCCATAAGCCACCCCGATCAGCGCAGTCCCGCCAACGACGAGCGTGAGCAGGGTCATGATCAGCATCCCGCGAGCAAACGAACGCTCTTGCTTGCGCGTATCTGTCGGCGGCCTGGGCGACTTCATGCGAGAATTATAGGTGTCATGTTCTGTCAACGCTGCGGGTCTGAACTTCGGGAAATGGAGACCGATGGCCGGCTCCGCCTGAAGTGCCCCACCTGCGCCTATATCCAGTATCAGAACCCGGTCCCGGGGGTGGGCGTGCTCATCGAGCATGAGGGCCGATTGCTCTTGATTAAGCGCGGGCATCCCCCCCATCAGGGTCAGTGGGCGCTGCCGTCCGGCTTCATTGAGGCCGACGAGAGTGTCGAGCACGCGGCCGTGCGCGAGGCGCGCGAAGAGACCCATCTCGAGATTGAGCTGGATGAGCTCTTTGGGGTGTACTCCTTTCCCGAGGGGCCGCCCCGGAGCGGTCTGATCATCTTCTATCTTGCCCGGCCAACAAACCCGGCTGATCTTAAGGCGGGCGATGACGCCAGCGATGCGCGCTTCTTTGCCCCGGCCGAACTGCCCGTGGTCGCGTTTCGCACCCACCGCGAGGTGCTGGCCCGGTGGCTGCTCGCGCGACAAGGGCCTGGTCAAACCCCTGCCGCCCCGCACACCCAGCCCGATGTCACGGTTCGGCAGGCCGAGACGCGCGATCACTACCGGATCGTGGAGTTGATGTCGCACATGCCAACCCATACCCGGATGAGCGACATGGCCCGCGAGCGGGCCTTTGCCCGCCTGCGCGAGAGCGGCTCGCTGGAGGTCTGGGTGGCCGAGTCAGCCGACTACCTGCAGGCCAGCCAGTGGACGGCCGTGATCGGCTTTCTGGCGGTCTCGTGGCTAGACGGACTCAATGAGACCCGGGCCTGGCTCGACGCGATGGTGGTCGAGCCGGACTACCGCCGGCGCGGCGTGGGCGGGGCCTTGTTCGACATCGGCACGCGCCGCGCCCGCGAACGGGGGGCCAGCCAGTTGTTGCTCGACTTCACCCGGGCCAGCCCGAGCGCCCAGGAGTTCTACCGCTCGATTGGCTTTGACGGCGGCGAGATCTCGCGCATCCGCTTGCGATAGATGGCCTGACGGTTAAATTTCGATCGTTGGAGTTTAGGCTTTAGCCGGCTGCGGAAAGCCTAAACTCCAACGATCATAAACTCCAACGAGCCTATGAAACGACGATCATAAACTCCAAAGTCATAGAGATAAAACGTTACACATCGTCAAAAGTCGTGCTGGTCTTCGCGCGGGGTGACCACATCCGGCAGGGCCCGCAGCTTCGCGATCAGCTCCGGATCCTGGAGTTCCTCGAAGTGCTGGCCGATCGGCGGGAGGGTGGCCTGGACGTGGACGTTGTCCACCCCCAGCCCGCGGGCCAGCGCGGCCACGGTCATGGCCGCCTGCTGGCCGGCCCGCTCAAACAGGCCCTTGTCAATTGCGGCGGTCACCATCGCGTCCATGGCGTCCCGCCGCGCGGCGTCCATCAGCGAAATGTCGTGGCTGGTCAGCCAGCCTTTCTTGCGCGCCACCACCCGGGTGAGCGACTCGTCGACGTAGACCATGAGCACTTTGGTCGGGGGCAGGGTGATGTCAACCCTGTTGCCGGAAACTCGCACATCCTCATCCCGCAGGTGCTTGAGGTTCACCCCCGCCACGATGCGCACACCGACGTCCATGATCAGTTCTTCGCCCAGCATCCGGTTTCGAATTCCGGTGAGCATCGACTCGCCCCCGGCCGACTTATCCCGCGCTTTCTTGATCGTCACGGTGCCGATCTGGCCCAGGCTGACCAGGGCGGCGGCCCGGATCTCGCTGATCAGCACCGTCGGGATCACCAGGCTTGTGCTGATTTTTGGCTTCGGGGCCGGCGCAGGACGATTTTGGCGCGCCGCCACGAACAGGACGACCAGGCAGCCAAAGACGACCCCGGCGGCCATCAGCGCTCCGATATTGGCGTTACTCAGGCTGTAGGCCAGATAAAACAGCGCGATCGCGGCCAGCACGAGCACGACGTACAGCCAGCCCTGGCGCGCGATGGACTTGACGAGGTAAGTGATGCGGCCCATGTGGACATTCTATGGCGTATCGCGCGTTCCGCATCGCCTGATAAGTCATGACGTTATTGCAGAAGAAAGGGAGAAGGGGAGAATGCGGGATCAGGTTCTCCCTTCTCCCGTTCTCCTGAAAAAAAAGGATCACGCGACAGATAAAGAGATTTACTTCAGTCCTGTCGCCACGAAGCTGGCAATGAAGCGGCGCTGGAAGACCAGGAACAGCACCAGCAGCGGCCAGGCCACCAGCAGCGTGCCCGCCATGAGCAGACTCCACTCCGCGCCGCTTTCGCCCAT
>JBKJQK010000290.1:0-4242 GCA_046594095.1 Anaerolineae bacterium
CGACCTGAACCGACGGCGACAGCGATACGCCCGCGGAAGTCTGAATCCAGCCCTCGACACCGTCCACCATCACCTGCGCCCACTGACCATCGCCCGAAACGCGCAGCACCTTCGCGCTTACGCCCCGGCGAAGTTCCGCAAAGACACGCGAGGCCACTGCCGGTTCGCGCCGAACATCCACGCTTGCGGCCGTCACGGTCGCGACGGCGGATGGATCGGTAATGCGCACGCCATTCACCAACAACGCCGCCGGCAGTGTTGCGGTCGATGGCGCGGGCGGGGCAACATTCGCCGGGATGACGATGCTGACATCGACAAATGACCCGGTGGTGGGAAGGTAGAAGCCCGTGCTGGTGCCCATGACATAGCCCTTGGCCGCGTTCTTGACCACCCAGCGGAACGGGCCCCTGCCCCAGTCACGCTGCCAGACAGCCCACAAGACAGTGTTGGTGTTGACCAGCGGCTTGATCCAGCCGGAAACATCATCCCATCCGCCACTGGCGTTGTAAAACTGAACGACGGTCGTCAAGCCATCCCCAATGAATCGCCCGATGATGGCGGGATCGGCCCAGGATACCGTCAGGCGAATCCGCCCGGGATCGTAGACCTCATCGCCAACCACGCTGGCTGCCGGCTGGGCCTGAATCGCTCCAGGCGCGCCAAAGCAAAGCGCTGCTGACAAAGCAGCGATTCCAACGCGTATCATGAGTCTAGGTAGTGTGTGCGCCATGTAATTCCTCGCTCAACGAACCAGACAATCCACAGGAACCAATGAGGGAGTTGGATCAAGTCGGCGTCAGAAACGTATTGTCCTACTATACCCTCGGGATCGTCAACCCGCTTCGGCCACTCTGCTTGCGACCGCTACATAACGTGAGGCCTCAGACGGATCACCCAGGGCAGCGCCGGCGTAGCCCGAGAATTCGTCCGTGACGCCGAGCCCGGCTTCAGCAAGCGCCGCCCTCGATTCGCCCAGGGTCGCCGTCCGGACCGCATACGTTTCGGCCGCGTGTTCGACGATCTGGCCGCCCAACTCGACCTCGAAATCCCAGGTCACCCGCCAGTCGCGGGGACCCGCCCGGCGGGACGCGGAGTAGCGCCGATAGGTCGCGGCGCCGATTCGGCGTTCGGCCGCCAGAGCGCGCGGGCGCTCGGTCCGGCCCTCCTCCAGGGCGAAATCGACAATCAGGCGGCCCCCGGGAGCCAGATGGGCAGCCAAATTCCTCAGGGCCGCGGCGCGCGCGCCCGATTCAGTCAGCAGATACAACCCGTGACAAAACACAATCAAGGGAAAGCGCCGGCCAAGGGCGCAGGTCTGAGCGTCGCCGGGCACGATCGTCAGGCGCGCATCGAGCGAGGTGTCGTCGGCCAGGCGGGCCAGCATGACCGCCCGCATCCCCGCCGAGGGCTCAAGCGCCCACACCTGGAGGCCGCGCTCAGCGAGAGCCATGGCCGTCCGCCCGGTTCCGGCGCCGACGTCGAGGGCGGCCTCCAGGCCCTCCGCCCGGGCCATCACAAAATCGCGGTGGGCTAGAGCGCCCGGGTCGTCGGCGTCGAACAGGTCGTAGAACGGGGCAACTAGGTCGTAGCTCATCCGAGACAGACCATCTCCACGACAACATCGCGCAGCACCCGCGAGCCCCAGGCCAGGCCCTTGATCGAAATGCGCTCGTCGTGACCATGAACCATGTCGCCAAAGCCTTCGCCCGGCGCGAACCACATCGGCGAGAAGCCATAGCAGATCGCGCCCAGGGTCGACACATGTTTGGCGTCGGTCGCCCCGGTCAGCATGTAGGGGATGGGGATACCCTGCGGATCGTGGCGCCGTAGCGTCGCGCTGATTGTCCGCATGAGCGGGGTATCGGCCGGGAACTCCAGGCCCGGCGACGCGCTGTCCACCTGCAACTCAAGGCCAGCCGCGTCATCGCCGAGCGCCCGTTTGAGATCGGCGATCATGTCGTCCGGCCCAAAGCCCGGCAGGGTGCGGCAATCCAGAGTTGCCTCCGCGATTGACGGCACAACGTTGGTCTTGTACCCCGCGCGCAGGCCGGTCGGGGTCACTGTGTTGTGGGTGACCGCCCGCAGCTCATCCGCCAGCGAGGAGCCGTCGAGCAACCAATCGGCCAGGGCGGGAAAGACAGGTTCGCCCGAGAGGACCGCCCGCAGATGGATCGCGAGCGATCCTCCCAGCGCATCGGCCAGGCCGGCGATATAGGCCCGGGCGGTGGGCGTCAGCCGCATCGGCAGGCGCGCCCGCCCCAGCCGGTCAACGGCCCGGGCGAGGGTGAGAACCGCGTTGTCGTCGCGCGGCACGCTGGCGTGGCCGGGCGAACCTCGGGCGCGCAGGGTCATCCAGGCCGTGCCCTTTTCGGCGGTCTGGATGGGATAGAACACTTTTGCGCCCGCGCGCATCGAGTAACCCCCGAACTCGCTCAGGGCGTACTCAGCCCGGAGCAGCTCGGCGTGCCGGGCGATCAGCGGGCCCATGCCAAGATTCGCGTCGGTCTCCTCGTCTGCGGTGGCGGCCAGGATCAAGTCGCGCTTGAGGGTGATTGTCCCGGCCGCGGCCTCCCGCGCAAGCGACAGAAAGACCGCGAGCTGCATCGCCCCGATCCCCTTCATGTCCAACGCGCCCCGCCCATACACAAGGCCATCCCGGATTTCACCCCCAAACGGATCCATCGTCCAGGCCTCTCGCTCGGCCGGGACGACATCCAGGTGCGAATAGAGCAGCAATGGAGCGGCGCTCCCGTCACCGCGCAGGCGGGCGATCACGTTTCCGCGCCCGGGCGCGGTCTCGATAACGATCGGATCGAGTCCTTCGGCGGCCAGAGTTGAGGCGATGAAATCGGCCGCTGCCCGCTCATTGCCCGGAAGATTGGACGTGTCAAAGCAGATTAAGGCCTGAAGAAGACGAAAGGCCTCTTTCGCGAGCGGCTCAAGGATCGGTGTCACGCCGGCTATCTTACCGTCCGGGCGCTCACACGCGCGTCTACGTTCCCGTTTACGTTTACGTCGACGTTCCCGTTCACGTTCACGTATGCGTCGGCGTCAACGCGTAGCCAGACGGCTACCAACCCCCCACGCGTATAATCCTTTCGTTCTCGGAAAAAGGGGCCCGTTGCAGTTGTGATTCGCTTGATTTGTTCCCGAGCCGCCATCGCGGCGGTCGCGTTGGCGGTCTGCGCTTGCGCCCCCGTCACACCGATCGCTCCCACGGTCGCCCCCATTCGGATCGTCCCCAAGGGCGCGCTTTTGTTCTCTGCCGCGGGGGGCGACGGCGTCGTAAGCCTTTACACGATGAACGCCGACGGCGCAAACCGGCGAGTCTTGTATCGCGCCGGCCAGGATGACGCGGTCGGCGGGCGCTGGTCGCCGGATGGGCGCGAGATCGTCGCCGCCATTGGCAACGACCAGGCGAGCCAGTTGTACATCCTGAATGCCGGCGGCACGAGCCCGCGTAAGATCACTCAGATCAAATCCGCCGCCCAGCCGACCTGGTCGCCCGACGGGAAGGCCATCGTCTTTGTCAGCCTGGAGGCCGGGCAGAAGGATCTTTATTACGTTCGGGCGGACGGGACCGGGCTGCGCCGGCTGACCACCCGCCGCGGCGAACACGAGCAGCCGGCCTGGTCGCCCGATGGAACGCGGATCGCCTTTGTGTCCAACGAGGACAGCCAGTTTGGCAAGTACCAGCTCTTTACGCTCGAACTTGAACCGAACGGAAGCGTGACGCAAAAGACGCTGTTGCGCAACGAGCGGGTGAACTTTCAGTTCCCGGCCTGGTCGCGCGATGGCGCGCGGCTTGCCTACGCTTCGGACGCCACCGGCATCTTCGATTTATATGTCCTCACAGTCGCCACTGGAAAATCGATCGCCCTGACAGCCGGGACGGATCCGGCAACCCAGCCGGTGTGGGCGCCCGACGACACGCTGATCGCCTACACGGTTAACCTGGCGCGCGGCTACACAGTCCATCTCATCACCCCCGAGGGCAATGGGGCCGTCCCCATCGACCTCAAATTTGACGTCAACGAGTTCTTCCCCGACTGGAAACGCTAATGGCCAAGATTACCCCCCGCTCCGAAGACTTCTCGCAGTGGTATCTCGACGTGCTGCGCGAAGCTGACATGTTCGACTATGCGCCCGTGCGCGGCTGCATCGTGGTCAAGCCCTACGGCTGGACGCTTTACGAGAACATGCGCGACCTGCTCGACAAGCGCTTCAAGGACACCGGGCACA
>JBKJQK010000058.1:0-4989 GCA_046594095.1 Anaerolineae bacterium
CGTCCGCCCCGCTGAGAAAAAGAGTTCCGCCATTCACAAACGCGCCGCCGCCGTCGCCCGTGGCGCAGTTCTGAGTGAGGTCGCTCGCGTTGTCCAGGCTGTTCAGCCGTCCGAAAACGATGGCGCCGCCCCCGCTCGATGCCGTATTGTTGCGCACCACCGAACCGTTGGTGAGGGTGACCTGGCTGCCCGCCCCGATGTACAGGCCGCCGCCAGAGCTGCCATTGTTGTGGGCGATGCTTGTTCCATCGAGGGTGACCTGGCTGTTTCCAATCACATCCAGGCCCGCCCCGATCGAACTCCCCCACCCAAGCGTGAGTTTCTTAAGCTTGACTATCGCGCCCCCGGAGACGTCAATGACGCTGCCGGATGTGGACGCGTCGATGCGAGAGATGTCGGCCTCGGGCGTCAAGCACAGAAAGCCGTATCCGCCTTCGATCGTAATCACCTTGCCCGCGCCGATGTTGACGTTTTCGGCGTAGAAGCCGGATTGGACGCGCACGGTCGCGCCGGTTGTCGCCGCGTCGACGGCGGCCTGGATGGTGTAGTAGGCGCACCCGGCATCCACCCCGACCCAGGGCAGGGCGAACCCAGTCGGCGCCTGCTCGGCAGCTCGCGCGGGCGTCCCACTCGCCTCATTGACGTCCTCCGCGATCAACATCCGCATCGCGGCGCTGGCGCTTTTGGCGAACGCGACGACGGCGGCCGGGCCGCTGTTCCGCGCATTGTCAAAAGCAAGCAACTCCGCGTCAAACGCATCGCGGCTGGCTTGCTGGAGGGCGGTCGGACTCGCAGGCAGTCGCATGCCCGCTTTTTCGGTGTCTTCATCGTCTGGCGCGGATGGAATACGCGTGAATGCGGAAGCTTGGTCGCCCAGCCCGCGCTCCCAGGCAGCCCCTGCGCTTTGGGGGGTCGGAAATGTCGCAACTTCCGCAAAAGCGTCACCTTCGCTGTTCAATATGAAACCATCGGCTGGACCAAAAGCGGCGGGGCTCAGCGGTGTCTTGCCGGCCGCCGCCTGACATACGCCCGCGTTCACCACGCGGCAGCCGTCGCAGGCGATCGCATAGTCCTGCGGGCCTTGCGGAATGGTCTTGCCCTTCACCCGCACCAGCCATGTCCCAAGCTCGGCGGCGGAAACGGTTACCTGCTCCTCATTGTCACGGGTGTTGATTCCACGTGTCGCGTTGTTACCTGGATTGGCGGGATCAAGCACCCAGGGGCGCCAGATCGCCCCTGATGGCGCGACCAATTCGAGGTCAATGTCGTTGATCAGGGTTGGATTGGCATTGAACGTCGCCTCGTAGTCATCCCAGGCAACCGAGACCTGAAGGGGTAGTCCGCCGGTCGTGACCTGGACGATGTACAGGTCGGTCTCATCCTGATCGACGTTGTTCTGGAAGAACCCATGCCGGGAGATGAGATCGATGGCGTCCTTGATCCGCACTTGTCCGAAACCCCATGAATAGTCTGGGCCTGGGTTTCCGAAATCATAGGCGGTCTGCATCAGGAGCGCCTTTGCCGTCGCGGGCCAGAAGTTGCCGGGGGTCAAATTCACCGCACGGTAATGCTGCAGCATCAGAGCGATGCTGCCGGCTACCGCCGGGGCCGCCATCGAGGTCCCCTGCAGCACATCGTAGGGATAGCAGTAGTCGTCGCCTGATCCGTCGCAATCGAGCGAGGCAGACCGGTCAACAAACAAACGCGGAATCGTCGACTTAATTCCGAGGTCGCCGCCGTTTTGAGCGCCGCCCGCCACGACGATCGGCTTAATCCGGCCGTCGTCGGTAGGTCCCCAGGAGCTAAACGACGTCATCGAGTTGTTGTTGGTATTGGACGCGCCGACGTGGATGGGATTTTTGGCTGACGCCGGCGGCGCGAGCGTTCCGTATCCGCCCGCGCCGCACGCGCTGGGGCGTTCATTTCCGACCGCCCATGTGGCGATAAATTTGTCGCCGGCTCCCACGACTGAATTCCCTCCCCGGATGATTTGATCCATCAGGCCACTTGTCAATCCGTAATTCCCCATCTGAGTACAACTTAACGGGTAGTTGGCGTAGATGTTGGACCCGAGGCTTGCGTTCCCAATATCGGCCCCATGGCTGTTCTGGGCCGCGGCCCAATTGTTCTCGATATCGCCCGGATCGTTGTAGAAAAGCATCCCGGTGTTGTTCCGGTCATAGGCATACGAGATGATGTTTGCCCCGGGCGCCATGCCGCGCCATTGCAGCGGTGTCCCGCCAGCCGAAAGGCTCCTATTCCCACTTCCCGCGGCCGTTCCGGCGACATGGGTGGAGTGATCGGTGACGGTCATACCGGCGTCGTTGGCGCCGATCGTTAGCCTGCCTGAGAAGTCCGCGTGGGTGGGGGTCACGATGCCCGTGTCGTAGATCAGGATCTGAACGCCGGCCCCGTTTAGGTTGTAGGGCGAGGCCTGGACGTCGTCAACGCCAATCTGCTGGCGGATTCCGTCATTTGCTCCGCCGAGGGCGGGCTCGGCCGGTTCAATCCATTGGATGGCGTCCGCAGCGGCAAGGGTCTTGATTTCCGCAGCCGGTAATTCGATCAGCAACGCCCGAAGACCCTCCACCTGGCCGATAATCCGGGCCCCGGCCTTCAGGGCCAGCGCGCGACCCTTTTCAAGGGTTTCATCCGGGTGCATGACGACCGATACCGCGGCGATCCCATCCGGACCGAGGTTCCAGCGCCCCCACTCCGACGCCCGAATGGCGGGATCGAGCTTGTCGTCCGGGCTGAGTTCGCCCGCCCATGTCACACCTGGAAGGTTGAGGATGACAGTTGGATCGGCGGCCGGGACGGAGGCGATCCAGCCAAGGTCGGAAACATATGACAGCAGGCTGATGCCGGCATTCTCATAAGCAGCCCGGGCCGCCGCGCGCGGAATGAAATCAAGCTGGACGAGGATGTGGACGCGCGCTTGATCAGCTCGCGACAGGCGGGCGAGTTCGGGCCGGAGCAGCGCGACGCCGGGGCGTCCGGGCGAGAAGTCGCGAGATTTCAAGTGGAGGGCCGGTCCAGCTGCAACTGGGTCGCTGACCCTCTGGTCGAGACGCGGATTGGCCGCCGCCGGTTGTTGTCCCGAAAGCGTTCCTGCAATGACGCTGAAGATGCTGAATAGTCGAGTCGCCGAACTGGCCATATCCCCTCCCTCGCAATTCACAGGCGGCACTCTGCCGTGTGAGTGTAGCCCCGAAGGCGTTTTCCGCCTGCTCGACCGCCGCGCCGAAAATCGGAGGCGTGCTCGGTTCGCCGGGGTTTGAGACATCTTAGGGCGCGAGTGTTTCGGGACAGCGACCTTGCGATTACACGCAGCTTACGATCACTTTACGGCAGTCTCGACCGGTTCCGCCGCTGAATGGCCCTATTGGCGAATGCACCCGACTCCGGTCTGCGTTCGCTCTGAACGTACAATGAATGGTGATGATGTCATACGCGGAGTCCCTCGACTGGCTTTATGGGCTGGCCAGTTTCGCAAAGGGGCAAGGACCCGAGACCGATCCTCCGTTGGGGCGTATCCGGGCGTTGATGAGCGCGCTGGGTCATCCCGACCATCGCTACAAGTCGATTCACGTTGCCGGGACAAAGGGTAAGGGCAGCACGTGCGCGATGCTCGATTCGGCGCTGCGCCAGATGAGCTACAAGGTCGGCCTGTTCACTTCGCCCCATCTGGTCGACTTCCGCGAGCGAATC
This sequence comes from Anaerolineae bacterium, assembly GCA_046594095.1. Lineage (GTDB taxonomy): Bacteria > Chloroflexota > Anaerolineae > J036 > Brachytrichaceae > Brachythrix. The sequence goes on from JBKJQK010000058.1 coordinate 3,712, forward strand.
CGGGTCGACGGCCAATGGATTTCGAGCGACGCCGCCGCCGCCCTGGCGAACCGGGTTAGGGCCGCCGTCGAGTCCGTCGGGATCGCCAACGTCACGACCTTCGACGTGATCACCGCCATGGGCCTGGCGCACTTTGCGGACACAGGTTGCGACTGGGCTGTGGTGGAGGTAGGGCTTGGAGGGCGTTTGGATCCGACCAACGTCCTGAGCCCACAGGCGTGCGTGATCACCTCGATCAGCTTTGACCACGTCGCGCAACTGGGGAACACTCTGGGTCTGATCGCGGGCGAGAAAGCCGGCATCATCAAAGAAGGCGTGCCCGTCATCAGCCACAGCCAGATGTTGGAAGCTTCGCAGGTCATCGAGCGAATCGCCCACGAGCGGCACGCGCCCCTGACCCTGTTGGGGAATCACTGGCGCGGAATCACCGCCTCGACCGAGTTCAACCGGCGGCCGGAGGCGCGCGGGACGCAGTCCAATTCGGACCTGCGCCGGATGCAATCTTTCCAGGTCAAACAGGTCGCCCGCATTCGGAGCGTCGAGAAGCCGCATCTGAGCGAGTTTGAGGGTTGGTACGAGATCCCGCTGCTGGGCCAGCATCAGGTTGATAACGCGACGGCCGTGATCGCCACTCTGGATGCGCTGCGCCAGCGCGGCGAAGCCTTCAGCCCCAAGGCCGCCCATGACGGATTGCGGCGGGTGGTCTGGCCCGGCCGCTTTGACATGCTGCGGGCTGATCCGCCCCTCATTGCCGATGGCGCCCACAACGTCGACAGCGTCAACAAGCTGGCCATGACCCTGGCCGAGCTCTATCCCGGCCGGCGCTGGACGTTCATCTTTGGCTGCTTTGCCGACAAGGACGCCGAAGGCATGTTTAACGCCCTGCGCCAGCGCGCCCAACGCTGGATCTTTGTGAAGCCGGATCATCCGCGCGGGCTTCCGCCCGAGGCGTTGATGGAGATCGCCCGCAAGCGCGGCGCGCGGGCGAGCATTGCGCCCAGCCTGCGCGACGCGATCGATGAGATCGCCCGCTCGGGCGAGCCCTCCGTTGTGACCGGCAGCCTGGTCCTGGCCGGGCAGGCCGCCTCTGCGTTTGGAAGATTGACTTGATATCGTTGGTAACGTTGATAACGTTGGCAAGGTTGATAACGTTCTTAACGTTGCTAACGTTGATAACGTTGGTAACGTTGGTAACGTTAAACACGTTATCAACCTTACCAACGTTACCAACGTTACCAACGTTATCAACGTTAGCAACGTTAAGAACGTTATCAACCT
>JBKJQK010000257.1:0-6219 GCA_046594095.1 Anaerolineae bacterium
ATGCACCACTACCGCTACGACGTTCGCACCGGCGAATGCCTGTGGCCGCGCGGCCACAGGCATTCGCCGGTGCGAACGTCGTAGCGGTAGTGGTGCATCGGGCAGATCACCTGCCCGCGCGCGATCAACCCGTCGGCCAGATCGCCCATCGCGTGAGGACAGACCGCGTTAAAGGCCGCCACGCCGCCGTCGTCGAGCAGAGCGAGCGCCACGTGCCGGCCGTCCACGACGACGTGCCGCATTTCGCCGGGTTCGACTTCATCCAGGCGCGCCACGCGAACAAAGCCGGCCGATTCATCGCTCATTACCCGACTCTAGCGCACCGCCAGCGGCACAAAGGCCCAGGGCTGAGCGGCGCGTGTTATTTCCTGGCAGCGTGTGAAGGTAAATGCGGATGAAATACGCTGAGCCGCGCGATTTTGGGCGAACTTTGACGATACGGTGCGTTTGTCAGGAATCTGCTTCGTTGCCATTGACTAATTGGTTAGCTAATAGTAAACTAAGTCCATGGTTGTCAATATCCATGAGGCCAAGACCCAGCTTTCGCAACTCCTGAAGCGAATTGCGCTGGGCGAAACCGTCACGATCGCCCGCGACGGCACGCCAGTCGCGCAACTCGTGCCGATCGAGGCCGAGCATGCGGCGCGTTTGCCGGATATGGGCGCGGCCTCAATTTGGATGGCCGTCGACTGGGATAGCCCGCAGGTCAACGCGCAGGCAGCTGCGCTGTTTGCTGGCGAACCGCCGGATTCCAAACGCGCCGCGCGAGCCAAGGCCCAATGAGCGCCGGTTACCTGCTCGACACGAGCGCCTTCATCTGGTGGCTGACCGATCACAAGCGCCTGGGGGCGGAAGCCCACCGGATCATTCTGGATGGCGCCAACCCCATCTGGCTGAGCGCCGCGTCGGTCTGGGAGATGGCGATCAAGACCGCTCTCGGAAAACTGCGTGTTCCGGGCGGGCTGAATACGTTACTCGAGACACAGGCCCAGACAAATGGCATCAAGCTGCTCGACATCTCAGCCTGGCATGCGACCAAGACGCTCGAACTGCCGGCCATCCACAACGATCCGTTTGACCGGATGCTGATCGCCCAGGCATTGAGCAACGACCTGATTCTCCTCACACCCGATTCGCAAATCGCGCAGTATCCAAAGGTGCGGATGGCGTGGTGACGGGCGGACTACCGCAAAGCGACCGCAGACCGTCCTGCTCGGACTCCGATCTGCCGTCCTCGGTCAGGCGGTAGTCCGCCGGTCAGACCACGGCCGGCCGCGCCGCCAGGGCGGTCTCGATGATGGCCCGGGTTTGGTTCAGTTCATCGCCGGCCAGCTCGAGCCGGGGCGGGCGGACGCGCGCATTGCCCATTCCAACCAACTCCTGAGTCAGTTTGATCTGCTGGACGAACTTGACCGTCACATCCAGGCGCAGGAGCGGGAGGAACCAGGCATACAGCTTGAACAGCTCGGGGGTCATCCCCTTCTGAGCGCCTTCAAACAGGACGACCGACTCGCGCGGGAAGGCATTGACCAGCCCGGCGATCCAGCCGGTCGCGCCCGCCCCGGCGCCCTCGACGATCATGTCGTCGACGCCGACGAGCAGCGACAGGCGGTCGCCGATCAGGGCCTTGATGGCGGCCAGGCGCCTAACGTCGGCGCTCGACTCCTTGACTGCGTGAAGGTTGCGATGCTCGGAAGCCAAGGCGGCGATCTGGGGCGGGGTGAAATCGGTCTTGTAGGCCAGCGGGTTGTTGTAAAGCATGCACGACAGTTTCGGCGCAGCCTTCATCACTGCCGAGACATGGGCGTTCATCTCGCGGGCATCCGAGGCATACACATACGGCGGCAGGACCATCAGGCCCGCGCAGCCGACATCGGCGGCCATCTTCGCAATCTGGATGGCCTCGGCCGTCGACAGGGCCGAGACGCCGGCCACGATCGGCACGCGCTTCCCTGCGGCCGTGACCATGTTCTTGAGAATCTCGGCCTTTTCCTCGAAGCTCAGGGTGGCGCCCTCGCCCAGCGAGCCGAGCGAGACCAATCCCGAGCAACCTGCGTCGACCATCCAGCGCGCATGGCGGGCCATGAACTTGTGGTCGATCGACAGATTCTTGTTAAAGGCGGTGGTCATGGCGGGAATTACGCCGGTCCAATTCATGCTGCAGGTCTCCTTCAAGCTCGATGTGGGTGTTGGGGCCGCGCGGCGCGGGCCAGGGTCCCGATTGTCACATGAAGAAGGTGGGCGCACCGTCTCCCGCACCTTCCCTTTTTCCTGTATGCTTCTTCTGTTCATTGATTGCGGACGACACCGAGCCCACGCAAGAATCGGGGTGGTTCAGGCAATCGATCTACAAATACCGGTCCGGCGAGAATGCCGCCGCGTATTCGGGCACGGGCGCCCCGGCCAGCGTGTTGGCGATGAGCTGGCCGGTGACCGGCCCCATGCTCACCCCCAGCATCGAGTGGCCGGTGGCGGCCAGCAGGTTGGCGTAGTTCCGAAACCGCCCAACGTAGGGAAGCCCATCTGCCGACAATGGGCGCAGCCCACCCCAGACCGCCTTGTCGGCGAACGTCGACGGCGGGAACTGCGGGAAACAGCGGGCGACGGACTTGATGATGCCGCTCACCCGGCGGGGAGTGATCGATTCGTCGAGGCCGGCGATCTCCATCGTCCCCCCAAAGCGCAGTTTCTCGCCCATCGGCGTGACGGCGAAGTGGGCCTCGGACAGGATCGCGCACACCCTGAGCTGGGCAACCGGCTTCTCCAGAGTGATGCTGTAGCCCTTGCCGGCCTGCATCGGCAGGCGGACGTTGAGGCCCGCAGCCGTCCGTGAAGACCATGCGCCCGCGGCCAACACATATTGTCCGCCGCTCACCGCGCCGGCCGACGTGCGCACCGTGGTCACATCCGAGCCGGACGTCGCCCAACCGGTCACATCGACGCCCGCGCGGATTTCGCCGCCCATCCGAACGATGGCGGCGCGGAGCGCTTCGCGCAGGCGCCCCGGCGAGAGGAAGCAGTCCAACGGGTAATACGCCGCGCCGGCGCAGTTGATCTCAACACCGGGGTTGAGCTCGCGGACCTGAGCGGGCGTGACGGTTTCGACGATGAGACCCATCCGCTCGGCGACAGGTTTGAGCGCAACCTCGTGGGCCAGGCCGCGCTCGGTTTCGCAAATCATCAGCAGCCCGCGCTTTTGCAGGCCAAAGTCGAGCCCGTCCCGCTCCGCCATCTGCTCATACAGCGCGCGGCTCTCCAGTTGGGCGGCCGCCAGGACAAACGCGGCGGCTTCTGCCCGGTCGCGGGTCGCCGCGCGAAAGAAGCGCACGACCCACCCGATCAGGTCTGCATCGAAGCGTGGGCGGATGTAGAACGGGCTCTCGGGGTTGAGCATCGAGCGCAATCCAGTGGCGATCATGCCAGGCGCGGCCAGTGGAACAAACGAGCTGGGGACAACCATCCCGGCATTGCCGGTCGAACATGAATCGGATTCGAGGGGACTGCGATCGAGGATGGTGACGGTCAGCCCGCGCTTGAGGGCGAAATAGGCGGAGCTCAGGCCAATCACTCCGCCGCCGATGATGATGACGTCGCTTGACATGGTGGAGATTTACGGATAAGGCGACCGCGGTCCGCGGTTTGCGATCAGCCAATCCCGAATCGAAATGGATCTTCCTCATCGAGGAGCAGGGTCGCCTCGCCCGTCACATAGGCTGCGCCGGTGATGGTCGGGATAATCTTGCCGTCGACCACCTCGGCGCTGGCCTTGAAGACACTCCCAATCACGCTCTCCTGGCGCCAAACGTCGCCGGGGGCGAGCTTGCCATCTTCAATAAGACAGGCCAGCTTGGCGCTCGTGCCAGTTCCGCACGGTGAGCGGTCATAGGCCCGGCCCGGGCACAGCACAAAGCTCCGGCTGTCAGCAACCGGCGAGGTGCCGAACAGCTCGATGTGATCGACCTCGCCGCCATCGTCGCCGGCGATTCGGGCTTGAGCGAGCGCATGCCGGATGCGCCAGGCCACGTCGGTCAGATCGTCGATGTTGCCAGCCTCGACATCCTGGCCGTGGTCACTGCTCAGGAAGAACCAATTGCCGCCCCAGGCCACATCGCCAGTTACGACGCCGATCCCGGGCACATCAATGGCCACGCCTTTCCGAGCGCGATAGGCGGGCACATTGCGGACGCTTACGACATGCTCATCGCGCAACGTGGCGGTGATAGCGCCGACCGGGGTCTCGACTTTGTGAACACCGGGCTTGATCCGCCCAAGGTGGGCGAGCGTGACCAGGAGGCCGATCGTGCCATGCCCGCACATGCCGAGGTAGCCGACGTTGTTGAAGAAAACGATGCCGGCTGCGCACGAGGGATCCAATGGCGCGCACAACAACCCGCCGACCAGGACATCCGAGCCGCGCGGCTCGAGCACAACGCTCCGCCTCAACCAATCGTGGTCATTGCGGAGGTAGTCGCGGGCGGCGCTCATGGAGCCGGGCCCCAGGTCAGGCCCGCCAGCGATGACAATTCGGGTAGGCTCGCCGCCGGTATGCGAGTCGATGATCTGAACACGGTGGGGCATGGGAGTGAGATTGTACGTGGCGCGATCAGGGGCTGGGGGATTCGGGTTGGGGCTGGGTGAGCGAGTGGAACACGGATATACACGAATGCGCGCTGACTTTCACGGATGGGAAAAATGGATCGGCCGTGGAAATCCGCGCGCATCCATGGAATCCGTGTTCCAGACGCCGGTCAAATCTGCATGGGCGCACGCGGCCAGTACAATGGCGATCGTACGCCTTCTCTTAATTCATGGGGTTTACCGATGCTTGAATTTCTTACTTCCCGCAGCGCGCGCGACCGGTATCAGATCGAAGGGACTCTGTTCGCCACGAATGGCGACCTGATTTTCGTCAACTACTTTGCTGCCCAGCAAGTCGCCCAGCGGCTCAGCGGCGCGGGCACGCCCGCCCGGGCGGCCGACATCAACGCCATGGGGCTCATCCATGAGCTCGCCCATGTCGCCATCAGCCGATTCAAGCAGACCCGCAATCCGAACGTCCTGCGCGACGCCCTCGATCACCTGAGCGACACGCTGGGCGAACAGGTGGTCCGCAAAGCGCTGGACGCTTTCGCGACAACCTTTCCAGCCCAGGCCGTGTATCGGAACGCGCTGACGCCCCAGCAGTACTTGAACGCTTCGACCGATGGCACACCCAACCGCGAAGTTGTGCTCGAGGAGATGATGCTGGTCTGGCTGGCCAATACCAATCCCGCCTTTGGGCCATATCGCGATTTGTTTGACGACACGACGCTGCGTGAAACGAGCCAGTATGTGCCGATGATGGCCGGACTTCCCGGCTTCTTCGACGGCCAGGCGAGGGTGGAAACGCCCCGCGGCAAGCTCAGCCTCTACGCCGCCTTGCGCGCGCCGATCGAGGCCAGCCCGTTTTCGCTCGAGGGCCAGCTCGAGATCATCCGCGACGTCTGGGCGCCGCTGCTGGGCGATCAAATCGCGCTGATCAATCGGCTGCTGGTCAGCCTCGACATCATCCGCGAGGAGGGCCGGGCGATGCTCATCGCGCAAGGCCAGGGCGGCTTCGCCGGGGACGGCAACCGACAGGCTCAGCCGCCGCGCTTCGACGCGGCCTTCTTCGCGGAAATGGCAGGGAGCGCGTCGAGTCCCACCGATAACCGGCTGGAAACGGGCGGCGCTCCCCTCGACATGTACGAGCCGGAGGCGTATACGCTTGATCAGGCCTGGATGCCCAACGTGGTGATGATTGCCAAGAGCAGCTACGTCTGGCTCGATCAGCTCAGCAAGAAATACGGGCGCGCGATCAACCGGCTCGACCAGGTCCCCGACGCCGAGCTCGACCAGCTCGCGCGCTGGGGGCTCACCGGGTTATGGCTGATTGGCCTGTGGGAGCGCAGCCCGGCCAGCCAGACCATCAAACAGAAGATGGGCAACCCCGAGGCAGCCGCTTCGGCCTACTCCCTCAAAGACTACACCATCGCCGCGGACCTGGGCGGTGACGCAGCCCTGGCCGACCTCAAGGCCCGGGCCTGGAAACGCGGGATTCGCCTGGCCAGCGACATGGTGCCCAACCACACCGGGCTGGACTCGACCTGGGTGGCCGAACACCCCGAGTGGTTCCTCTCCTCAGACCAGCCGCCTTACCCCAACTACACGTATAACGGTCCAAACCTGTCCTCGGACCCG
>JBKJQK010000304.1:0-8531 GCA_046594095.1 Anaerolineae bacterium
TTCAAGTGGAAGGCAATGGGATGCGCAACCTGATGGTCAACATGCGCCCGGCCCGTTTCGAAAATATTGTCGCCGCGCTCGCCCTGTTCCGGCCGGGGCCAATGGACCAGATCCCCAAGTACGTGCGCCGCATGCATGGTGAGGAGAAGGTGGAGTACCGCCATCCCGACCTGGCAATTTCGCTGGCCGAAACCTACGGCATCATCGTCTACCAGGAACAGATCATGCGGGTGGCTCGCGACATTGCCGGCTACTCGGTGGGCGAGGCCGACACGATCCGCAAGGCCGTGTCCAAGAAGAACGCCGAGCTACTCCTCAAGCATCGCGAGAAATTCATAGCGGGCGCGGTTCGCAACGGTTACACCGCAGAACTGGCCGACGGCATCTTTACCGACATCGAGTATTTTGCCCGCTACGGCTTTCCAAAGGCGCACGCCGCCGACTACGCTCAACTTACCTGCCAGACCGTCTGGCTGAAGGCTCACTATCCGCTCGAGTTTATGGCCGCCCTCATGACCTGCGAATCGGGGGACAGCGAACAGATCGCCATGCTGGTCAATGATGCGCGCCGGCGGGCCATCACGGTTCTTCCGCCCAGCGTCAATGCGTCTGGCCGCGAGTTTGGGATCGAGACGCCGCCCTCAAAAACGCCGGTAAAAGACGGCGCGATCCGGTTCGGATTGATGGCAATCAAGAATGTTGGGACGGGCCCCATTGACGCCATCCTGGCCGGCCGGGCGTCCGGCGGGCGGTTCAAGAATCTGGACGATTTCTGCCGGCGGGTCGACATGGGTTCGATCAATAAGCGGGCGATTGAAGCCTTGATCAAGGTGGGCGCCCTCGATGAATTTGGCGCGCGTCACGCGCTGCTGGCCGGCCTCGACGCCATCGTCGGAGCGACCGCCCATGCCCGCAAGGCCGCTGAAGTCGGACAGGGAATGCTGTTCGGCGGCATGGACAGCGGCGACGATGTTCAACTGGTGAGCCTCCCCAGGAACGCGCCGGTGATCGCGCGCAAAGACCTTCTCGCGTTTGAGCGCGAGTTGAGCGGGGTGTATCTGTCCGAGCATCCGCTGGCGGCCAGCATGGCCCAGCTCGCGGACTACATTACCCATGACAGCGCGCATATGACCGAGGCCGACAACGGGTCGAAGGTGGTTGTGGCCGGTGTGATCACTCACGTTCGCCCGCATACCAGCAAAAGCGGCAAAGCGATGGCCTTCGCCGGTATCGAGGATCTGTACGGCCCGATCGAGTTGACGATCTTCCCCCGGACTTGGGAAGAGCATCGCGACAAACTCGTCAAGGACAAGCTGCTGGTGGTCTGGGGCAAAGCTGAGGTGAAGGAAGGTAGCACGCCCAAGGTGGTCGTCGACCGGGTTAATGATTCGCTCACCCGCGCCCGCGCCAGGGCCAGCCATGAACAAGCGCCCGCGGAAGACCCATTTGGCGGCGCAGCGTGGGATGAGATGGGCAAACCGGCCCCGAAACGCCCGGAAGCCGGTCTCGAATCCCTCGACAGCGCATCCATCTCAGACGATGGGGTGCTGGACGATTGGTCGTCGGTTCCCGCCGATGCGACTTCCATAGCGCCGGGCGTGCTTGCCCTCCCGGACGAACCTGAGCTGCCCGGCTGGGGCCTGGAAATCGTCGCCCGCTCATCCGTTGGGCCCGAAACTCAGGTTGTCTACCGGGCGCCATTTGCTGATCCCGATCTGCCCGAACCGAGTGCTGTGCGCGAGCCTGGCCCTTCGTTGCCTGTTTTTCCGCCACTTTCCGCCCCCGGCGCCGCCAATTTCGCGCCCGCGCTTTCGCCCGCGGGAAGCGCGGCCTATGGCGCCGCGCCGGAACATCAGTTGACGATGACTGGATTGAAGACCGAGGCGACCTTTACCGTCGTGATTCGCCGATGCGGCGATCCCCGAACCGACATGGCCCGGCTTGAGGCCGCCTGCCAAACCGTGCGCGGGTTTCCGGGCGACGCCACGCTGGTCATATTGCTTCGAAATGGCGGTCAGCGCGACATGACCCTCGACTTCCCAAATGACATGGCCCGCGACTGCGCTGAACTGCGCGAATGCCTTGCCGCGATCGGCGTTGAGTGCGCGTAACCTGCCGGGCCCGCGCGTATTCATTCGCGGGCGCCTGGAAGCGCCCACAGCCCGGCCTGTTGGGCGCCAGGGACTGTGCCGCGAACGTCCGGAGACCGACTCACTATAATCCGGCTGTTCGCGGAGAAGAAGCCCCAGAGACGTCCGCCCACTTTCCAAGCGCGCCGCTCCAGTTAAGGCGGGTGCTGGTCCTAAACGCCACCTACGAGCCGCTGAGCGTCGTGTCGATGCCGCGCGCCGTAAATCTGCTCCTGGGGAACAAGGCCGAGATGACGGAGGAGTCTGACGTGATCCTCCACAGCGCATCGTTGACGATGGCGGCTCCCCTGGTCGTGCGGCTGCTGCATTACGTTCGCGTTCCACGCAACCTTCCCATGCCCCTGTCGCGCCGGGCCATCCTCCTCCGCGACAACTACCAGTGCCAGTACTGTGGCGCGCAGCCGGGCAAGGAACTGCTGACCATCGACCACATCCTGCCACGCTCGCGCGGTGGGCGGACGGATTGGGAGAATGTGACCACCGCGTGCGGCGCCTGCAACCGCAGGAAGGGAAACCGGCTCCCCGACGAGGCCGGCATGCCCGTCCTGCATGAACCCACCCGCCCGCGTTTCTGGAGCATGGCCCTCCTTACTGTCCCTGGAAACGAGGTCTGGCGCAAATACCTGGCGAATGCCTCGCGCGGTTAGTCGACCGCGGGATCAGATTCAAGCAATACACAACATGCGCGCTCTACTCTTTGACTCTGCCCTCCGTTTCTCGTCCAGTCAACCTGCCCCCGCGCTCGCCGGGGATGAAGTCCTTGTGCGGGTCACCCGGGCCGGGATCTGCAATACGGATGTTGAAATTCTGCGCGGCTACCATGGCTTTCAGGGCATCCTGGGCCATGAGTTTGTGGGCGTCATCGACGAGGGCGGGAAGCCCGTCCGGGTCGTCGGTGAAATCAGCGCGGTCCGCCCTGGCTCTACTTCGCGAACCTGGTTCGAGCGCTCCCAGGACCCGGACCGGACGACGGTCGGCATTCGTGGCCGGGACGGCGCATTTGCCGACTACGTTGCGGTTCCGCGGGCCAACCTCCATCGCGTGCCGGACGCGGTCTCGGACGATGAAGCGGTCTTCGTCGAACCCCTGGCTGCAGGTTGCGGGATTCTCGAGCTCGTCCACATCAAACCAACGGATGAGGTGCGGGTGCTGGGCGACGGCAAACTGGGCCTGCTGTGCGCGATGGCTCTCGCCCGCGCCGCCGGCCGCCTGACGGTCGTTGGCAAACATGAGGCCAAGCTCGCCATTGCCCGAGGATTTGGAGCCAACGTAATGCAGGTATCGGAGTGGAACGGGTCCCGGGAGGCTGACGTCGTCGTCGATTGCACCGGCTCGGCGGCGGGCATCGATATCGCAAGGCGGATGCTGCGTCCGCGCGGCACGCTGGTGCTCAAGAGCACGTATGCCTCGGCCGGCGCCACCGCGGCTTCGGCCGCCACCCTCTTTGAGACGCTCACCATGATCGTCGTCGACGAGCAGGTCGTGGTCGGTTCGCGGTGCGGCCCGTTTGCGGCCGCGCTCCGACTGCTGGCCGAGAAGCAAGTCGATGTCATGCCCCTGATTCATGCCCGTTACCCGCTGGAGCAGGGCGTCGAGGCGATGGCCCGCGCCCAGAAGCCGGGCGTGTTGAAGGTGTTGCTGGACGTGGCGTGATTGGGTCAGCCCCGGCGCGCAAATCGGCGCGCGAGCCAGACCACGTCGCCGTGCCGTAGCGCGACCGCGGCGCCGACATAGGCCGCCGCGCCAATCGGCATGCCCGCCAGGATCGCCAGCGGGCCGGATCCAGCGAGCGCCAGCCAACCCGTGACGATGAAAGCCATCAGCGCCGATGCCGTCACCGACTTGATCAGGCCGACAAGGATGGCAGGCCCGTCGAGGCCCTGGCCCATCCGGCTGAGCAGCGCGGCCAGGGCGGCGGCCTCGGCCAGCGTCGCCAATGCGTTGGCCAGACCCAGCCCGCCGACTGGCGACTGGCCCGCTGAGGCAAAGACCCGGGCCAGGGCCAGGCTCAAGCCGACGTTTGCGATCATGCTGAGAACGCTGAACAAGGCCGGACGGGCCGAGTCCTTCAACGCGTAATAGCCGCGGGTGACGATCTCCAGTGCGCCGTGGCCGATCAGCCCGACGGCCAGCCAGGCCAGCGTGCCGGCCACCAGGTTTGTCGATTCGGCGGTGAAGCTGCCGCGCTCAAAGAGCAACTGGATCAGCGGCTGGCCGAGGACGATCAGGCCGGCGGTAGCCGGGGCGCTGAAGGCGATGACCGCGCCCAGCGCGCGCGTCAGGGCCGATCTGAAGGCCGCCCGCTCGCCGCGCGCCGCTGCCGCGCTGATCGACGGAAACAGGGCGGTCCCAACTGCCTGGCCGGCCATCGCAATCGGAAGGACCAGAATCGCAAAGGCCTGGTCGAAGGCCGAGACCGCGCCGACGCCCATCTCCGAAGCCAGCCGGGTGTTGATGACCAGGTTGAGCCGGGTCGCGCCCAGACCGATCATCCGGGGCGCCATCAACCGCAGCACCTGGACGACGTCGTGGCGCGACTCGGCGGTGTCGGCCGGACTGGGGCGCGCCCGCGGAAGTCGCGCCAGGGCAGGGACCTGGATCAGCAAATGGGCGAAGGCCCCGGCTACCACGCCATACGCCAGCCCGCGCGCGCCAAACCCGCTCAAAACAGTGGCGCCCGCGATCAGGCCAAACTGGTACATGGCCGGCGCGAGGGCCGGCGCCAGAAATGACTCATGCGATTGCAAAACGCCCATGAGCAATCCACTCAGGCTGAAAATGACGGTCCCAGTGAGCATGATCCGCATCAACTCGGCGGTCAAAGCCTGGGAAGCCGGGTCAAAGCCGGTGGCCACCACCCGCGCCGTCAGCGCGTCCGAAGCCAGGGCGGAAAGCGCGGCTACCCCGCCCATCGCCAAGACGGTCAGGAGCGCGATCCGGCGCGCGAGCGCCCAGGCGATCCCGGTCTTCCCGGTCGCGAGGCGCGCGGCGAACGTGGGGATGAACGCCGAGCCCAGCGCGCCGCCCGCCAGCAGGCTGAACAGCAGATCCGGGATCTGAAAGGCGGCCCTGAAGGCGTCGTGTTCGGCGCCGGTGCCAAATTGCTGGGCGATCAGGATCCGCGCCACAAACCCGGCCACGTTGCTCAGGACATACGACGCGGCGATGATGGCGGCGGCCCGAGCGAAGCGCATGTGAGCGATTGTATTGCGTATCGCGGAACGGACCGGCGCGCCCGGATGGTCCCGCCTGCTGATTACGATGGTCGCGCTCGCCTCACTCAGCGCCCGCCCGAATCCGCGCGATCGCCCACACGGCGTGTTCGGCCACGAGCGGATCGTCTCCACCGGCATGTCGCTCGAGGAGGCGAAGGCCGGCCGGGTCTCCCCAGTTGCCGGCGGCAACGCAGGCGTTGCGCAGGACCCCGCGCCATTTGGCCCGCTTCAAGGCGGTCCCCTTGAAGCGCGCGTTAAAGGTTTCCCGATCCCAGGCCAGGGCATCCAGCAGCCTTGGAGCAGCCCGGTCCGCGTCAAAGGGGTGAAACTCACGCCAGGGGGTGGCGGCCGAATAGCGCCGCACATACGGGCACACATCCTGGCACACGTCGCAGCCGAAGATCCAATTGCCCATGCTCGGCCGCAGCTCAACCGGGATGGAACCCTTTAGCTCGATCGTCAGATACGAAATGCATTTGCGCGCGTCGAGCACGCCTGGCTCGGGGAAGGCCTGAGTCGGGCAGGCCTCCAGACACCGCGCGCAACTGCCGCAGCCCGGGTGGTCAGCGGTCTTTGCGGCGGGCTCGTCAAGGTCGATCTCGTCCGCGATCAGCACCGCGCCTAGAAAGAAATACGAGCCGCGGGTGCGATGGATCAGGCAAGTGTTCTTGCCGATGAATCCCAGGCCCGCCCGCTCCGCCCACCCGCGTTCCAGCACCGGTCCGGTATCCACATACGCCCGGCTGCGCGCGCCGATTGTTTCTCCGAGCCGGCGCAAGCGGGGTGTAAGAACGTCGTGATAGTCGGCGCCCCAGGCATACCGGGCGATTCGTCCGCGGGCCGGATCGGTCAGCGTCGCCATCGGCACGGCCAGCGAGTCGTAGCTGACCCCGGCGAGGAGCAGCCAGCGCGCGCCCTCGAGGACGCGCCGGGGATCGGCCCGTGCCTCGGGCTCGCGCGCGAGATAGGCCATCTCGCCCGCGTAGCCCGCCGAAAGCCAGGCGGCGAAATGCGCTGCGCCCGGCGTTGGGCCAGCCGGCGCGATTCCGATCAGGTCAAAGCCGTGTTCCAGCGCGGACTTTCGCAATCCCGATGCCGTGATCAATGAACTCGCTCACGAGTGGGTCCCGGCCAGTTCAGCCAAGCCTCATAATTCATAAGTTAACTACAATGATAAGCGCCGATCAGGTATCGGCAAGAATTACCATTGTTTTTGGGAGGAAATATGTTGACGAAGGTATTTCGGAGCGTTGCCGCCATCGCGATGGCGGTCGGGATGTTTGGGGTGACGGCTGGCGCACAGGCAGTGCCTGTTGACCTGGGCGACACCAAAGGCGGGGAAGGCTGTTGCGATTTCGAATTCTGCCAACCCGGGAATGGGTTTGGCTTTGACTGCTGCAGCGTAGCAAAGGGCCCATCGATCGCCATCGACCCCTGTGCGGCGCCGGCGCCGGTTGAGATATTGAGCGCATCGGTCCGCGGCACGGCCTTCGAGGACTTGAATGAAAATGGCAAGCGCGACGCCGGCGAGCCGACCATGGCCGGCGCCTGGTGGAAAGTCGCGGATGCGGGCGCATGGTACGTGTGCGGTTTCACGGGCAATGACGCAACATATGCCGTGCCCGTGGTGGAAACCGGCATGACCTACTTCGTGTATCCGATCGCGCCGGTGGGTTGGCGCACGACCACTCCTGTACTCAAGACCAAGACGGCCGATACGTCGAACGGGATTGCTTTCCTGCGCAATGACCTCGGGTTCGTTCGGGACGCGAGTGTCAAGACTGTCGAAGCCTGCGGTCAGTACTCGCCGGCGCGCGCAACGCCGCCCAGCATCCTGATGACGGCGAATTCGGCCGGCACGTTCAAAACCCTGGTCGCCGCCGCTATCGCAGCCGGTCTGGCCAATACACTGAACATGGACGGCGCCTACACGATCTTTGCGCCGACGGACGCGGCGTTCGCCAAACTACCGGCTGGCACGGTTGAGGCGCTGCTGAAGGATCCGGTAAAGCTCGCCGGGATTCTCAAATACCACATTGTTGGCGACCGGGTCCCGGCTTCGCAAGTGGTCAAAATGGCCTCGCTGACCACCCTGCAGGGTGGCAAGCTCACCGTGAGCCTGGCCGGCGGGGGCGTGATGATCAACAACGCCAAGGTCCTGGCCACCGACATCAAGGCCTCGAACGGCATCGTGCACGTGATCGACAACGTGCTGTTGCCGTAGCATCGAATCCACGTCCTAAAAAATGTGCCCGGAAGGTCCTCCTTCCGGGCACGTTCGTTTGTGGGGCGGTGGCGCGACGCGCCTACTGAGTCTTGTTGCAGTCGACAATCACATTGCGCGGAATTTCGGTCGTTGACCCGTCGGTTTTTGTCACATAGATCCGAAATAGGTAGTAGCCCTTGGCCTCAATCCCAAAGGGAAGCTGACCGCTGGGCAACTGCAATGGAATCCGGGTGTTGGTCGCCAACCCCGTGACCGTCGAAAGATTTCCGGTGGGGCATTGGCCAAAAATGCCCGCTCCGGCCTGGGAGGTAATCTCGAGTTCGGCCTTGATGGCGCCCAGGATCTCGTACACCACATTCGAGGTCTTGGGCTGTCCCTGGCCCAGCGGCACGTCCCCGATGTTGTCGCGCGGGTCAAATCGAAAGACCTGCTTATAGGGTAGGGTGGCGTACGGCGGTAGTGCAGGCGCGGTTGGCGCGGGCGGGGCAGTTGCCGGAGCCGCCGTCGTCGGGATCACGACCGCGGCCGGCCGGGGCGGGCCTTGCTTGACCGGGACCGCGTCCAGGCTGCCGGTCACCTTGACCACATCCAGGAACACCCAGCCAAGGCCATCCGTGCCGGCCGAGAATTCAATTTGAACCCATTTGCCGTCGCTGGACTTGCCCTTGACGTTGGCCTTCTGCTCGCTCGTGATCTGTCCCAACTTATCGAAGACCGTGTCTGGTCCCGACCGGACATTTGCGAATTCGTCCGCGGCGGATACGGTTGCTCCGGCGGGCGTGGCCGTCGCTGGCGGTGAGGTAGGTTTGGGCGGCGTGGTCGGCTGAGGAATTGGGGTTGGCGGAAGCGCGACCGTTGGTGGCGGGCCCTTTACGCTTATGAAGACCGGTTCGGACTGGGCAATCACCTCGTTCTTGTCATCCACACCCTTGATCTGGA